>CAZCIJ010000240.1:0-5381 GCA_964498265.1 uncultured Gaiellales bacterium
GAGGCGGGCGGGATCACCCAGCACATCGGCGCCTACCAGATCGAGCACGACGGGCGGACGATCACGTTCCTCGACACGCCCGGCCACGAGGCGTTCACGGCTCTCCGCGCCCGGGGCGCGAAGGTCACGGACATCGCCGTGCTCGTCGTTGCCGCGGACGACGGCGTCATGCCCCAGACGAGAGAGTCGATCTCGCACGCACGGGCGGCGTCCGTGCCGATCGTCGTCGCCGTCAACAAGATCGACAGGCCGGATGCGAACCCCGTGCGCGTGCGGCAGGAGCTCGTCACCGAGGGTCTCCAGCCTGAGGAATGGGGAGGAACGACGCAGTTCTCCGAGGTGTCGGCCCGCGAGAAGACGAACCTCGACGACCTGCTCGAGAGGGTGCTGCTCGTCGCCGACGCCGAGCTGGAGCTGAGGGCCAACCCGAGGGCGCCGGCGTCCGGGCCCATCATCGAGAGCCGCCTGGACGTCGGGCGCGGGCCGGTAGCGACCCTGCTCGTCCAGCGCGGCACCCTCCGCGTCGGCGACGCGATCGTCGCGGGCGACGCATGGGGGAGAGTACGCGCCCTCTACGACTTCCGCGGCGAGCGCGTGAAGGAGGCCAGGCCGGGAGCTCCGGTCGAGATCCTCGGCTTCGACAAGCCGCCGCACGCGGGTGAGCAGGCCCGAGTGGTCGAGAACGAGCGTCAGGCGCGCCACGTCGCCGGGCAGCGCGGCCAGCGGCTTCGCGCCGAGCAGCTCGCCCAGCAGGGACCTCGCGGGCCGTCGCTCGAGGACCTGTTCAGCCGCATGGAGGAGGGCCGCGTCCAGGACCTCAACCTCGTCGTGAAGGGGGACGTCCAGGGCTCCGTCGAGGCGGTCGCCGGCGAGCTGGCGAAGATCAAGCACCCGGAGGTGCGCGTCAACGTGATCCACACCGGCGTCGGAGCGATCACGGAGAGCGACGTCATGCTCGCCTCAGCGTCGAAGGCGATCGTAGTCGGCTTCAACGTGCGGCCGAACGCCGAGGCGCGGGGCCTCGCCGAGCGCGAGGGGGTCGATCTGCGCACGTACCGGGTCATCTACCAGCTGACCGAGGACATCCAGCAGGCGCTCGTGGGGATGCTCTCGCCCAAGGAGGTCGAGGAGACGCTCGGCGAGGCGGAGGTGCGCCAGCTCTTCCGCATCTCCCGGGTGGGCGTCATCGCCGGGTGCTACGTCACGAACGGGGTCGTGCGGCGCAGCGCCCAGGTCCGCGTCGTGCGCGACGGCACCGTCGTCTACGAGACGTCGGTGGCATCCCTGAAGCGCTTCAAGGACGACGTGCGCGAGGTCCAGTCTGGCTTCGAGTGCGGCATCCAGCTCGAGGGCTTCAACGACGTGAAGGAAGGCGACGTCCTCGAGTTCTACGAGACGCGGCAGGTCGCGCGCACGGGTAGGGACCTCGTCGCCGTCGCCGAGGACGGCGACGAGGCGGACGAGCCCGAGGCGTAAGCTTCTCCGGCGTAGGGGCCGTGGGCTCCGGCTACGTTGGCATCATCTCCTTCGAGATCCACCTCCCCGACAACCGCTCGCTGAAGGGGAAACGGAAGGAGCTGCTGGCGCTGAAGGCGCAGCTTGCCCGCCGCTTCGGGGCCTCGGTCGCCGAGGTCGATCATCACGACGTCTGGCAACGGTCGCGCCTGACCATGGCCTGCGTCGCCCGCGGCCACCGCGAGCTCCAAGAGTTGCTCGACGGAGCCGAGCGCTACCTCAACGGTCAGGACTACGTGGTCATGTCCGTCGAGAGGGAGGTGATGACGCTGGATGTCTAGCCGCCTCGTGCCGTCGGCCGCGTCCCGCCGAGGAGCCGCCGGCCTGCCATGAGCTCCCGGGACTCGGGCCGGATGAGACGGGTGAACGAGGCTCTGCGCGAGGTCATCTCGGACGGCCTCCGTGAGCTCAAGGACCCGCGCATCGGCTTCGTGACCGTGACGGGAGTGCGAGCGAGCCCGGATCTGCGCCACGCGACCGTCTACGTCTCTGTGCTCGGCTCGGAGGCCAGGCGCGAGCAGGCGCTTGCAGGGCTCGCCTCGGCGCACGGCGTCCTGCAGGCGCGCGTCAACCGCGAGCTCCACCTCAAGCGGACTCCGCAGCTCGCCTTTGAGTACGATCGAACTGTCGACCGAGCTGTGCGGCTCTCTCGGCTCATCGATGACCTCGCCACGGACGACTGAGCAGACGCAGCCGCTGCGGGCGGTCGCAGACGCGATTCGGCGCGACGAGCGCTTCCTGATCGTCACGCACGAGAACCCGGACGGCGATGCTCTCGGGTCGATCCTCGCGACCTCGCTCGCGCTCGACCAGCTCGGCAAGGACGCCGTCATGTACCTCGCGGGCACGACCCCGCTCCCGAACGAGTACGAGTTCATGGCGCTGGACGGCCTGCGCCGGGAGCTTCCCGCGAACGTCGAGGAGCGCGTCGTCGTCGCGCTCGACTGCGCCAACCGGCGCCGCGTGGGGCCCGACTCGAGCTTCCTCGACCGCGCGCCGCTCGTCGTCGACATCGACCACCACCACGACAACACCCACTTCGGCACGATCAACCTCGTCGACGGCGGGGCATCCTCCACCGGTGAGATCCTCGCCGACCTCTTCGCCGAGCTCGACGTCCGGCTCACCCCGGAGATCGCCGAGGCTCTGTACATCGCCCTCGTGACGGACACCGGACGCTTCCAGTACACGAACACGACGCCGAAGACCTTGCGCCTCGCCGCGCGCCTCGTCGAGGCCGGGGCAGACGCGCACCGTGTGTTCCAAGGGGTCTACGAGAACGTCGCGTTCGCCAAGCTGAAGCTGCTCGCGCGCGCTCTCGAGCGCGCGCGCGTCTACGAGGGAGGCCGCGTCATCGTGTCCGTGCTCCTGCGCCAGGACTTCGAGGAGGCTGGGGCGGAGGAGCCCTTCTCGGAGGGCATCATCGACCACCTGCGCGCGGTCGAGGGAGCGGACATGGTCGCCCTCATCCGGGAGCCGCCGACGCAGAACGGCCCGTCCCGACGCGTCAGCCTGCGCACGACGGCCGAGGACATCGACGTCTCGGCCATCGCGCGAAAGTGCGCGGGCGGGGGCCACCGGCAGGCGGCCGGATTCTCGAGCGAGCTCCCCGTGGACGAGATCGTCTCCTTCCTGCGCGGCGAGTACCTGGCCCAGACGGATTCATCGAGATGAATCCGTCTGGGCTCCTCCTCTCCTGCGCGTAGGCTGCCGTCTCCATGGAAGCGCAGTCCGGCCTCCTGCTCGTCGACAAGCCGGCTGGACCGTCCTCGTTCGCGATCGTGCGCCGGCTTCGGAGCCGCACCGGGAAGAAGACGGGTCACGCCGGCACGCTCGACCCGCTCGCGAGCGGCCTGCTGCTCGTGCTCTTCGGGCCTGCGACGCGCCTCGCCCGCTACCTCGTCGGCCTCGACAAGCGCTACGTCACGAGGATCCGCCTCGGCGAGCGCACGTCGACCGGCGACTCCGAGGGTCGGACGATCTCACGCGACGCTCCGCCCGACGACGTGGAGGCGGCGGTCGAGGGGCTCGTCGGGGTCGTCGAGCTGCCGGTGCCGGCCGCGTCGGCGGTGAAGATCGGCGGAGAGCGGGCCTACCGCCTGCACCGCCGAGGGACGGTGGTCGAGATGCCCATGCGGCGGTCCGTCGTCCACGAGGCCCGGGTCCTCGAAGCACGACGCGGCGAGCTCGTGCTCGATCTCCTCGTCGGCAGCGGGACGTACGTGCGCGCGATCGCCGATGCGCTCGGAGGGCATTGCGTGACCCTGCGCCGCACGGCCGTCGGGCCCTTCCGCGTGGAGGACGCGGACGAGGCGCGGCCGCTCCCTCCACGGCTCGCGCTGCCGTTTCTCCCCGAGCTCGAGCTCCGGAGCGACGAGGTCGGGCGAGTGCTCTCGGGGCGTGCCGTCGCGCGCGAAGGCGCCGGCCGTGCCCGGCTCGTGTACGGCGAGCGGCTCGCCGCCGTCGCCCGCCTCGGGGGCGGTCTCGCTCGCCCCGAGACGGTCCTGCCGGCAGAGGGGGGCCCGTAGGACGTGCTCGTCGCTCGAGCGGCCCACGAGCTCCCGCCCGCCGAGCGTACCGTCGCTATCGGCACCTTCGACGGCGTCCACCGCGGCCACCGGGCCGTGATCGAAGCCGCCCGCGCGAGTCCTCTGCGCTCCTGCGTCGTCACCTTCCACCCGCACCCGCGCGAGATTCTCGGCTACGAGGTGCAGCTGCTCTCGACCTTCGAGCGCCGCCTCGAGCTGATCGAGGAGGTCGGACCCGACGAGGCGCTCGTCATCGAGTTCACGCCCGACCTCGCCGTGCTCGCGCCGGAGGAGTTCGTGAGCCGTGTGCTCGAGCCGATCGGCGCGCGGATCGTGCTCGCGGGCGACAACTTCCGCTTCGGTCGAGGGCGCAGCGGCGACACGGAGCTCCTGCGTCGGCTGGGATTCGACGTCCGGACCGTCCCCCTCGTCGCGGGAGTCTCGTCCAGCCGCATCCGGGCCGCTCTTCGCGACGGCGACGTGGGCGAAGCCGCACGCATGCTGGGCCGCCCGGCGGAGCTCGAGGGGATCGTCGTGAGCGGCGACCAGCGCGGCGGGACGCTGGGCTACCCGACCGCGAACCTCGCCGTGCCGGTGAACCTCCTCGTGCCCGCGTACGGCATCTACGCGGGGGCCGCGCTCGGGCATCGCGTCGCCGTCTCCATCGGCGTCAACCCGCACTACGGGGGTGACGAACGGCGCATCGAGGCATTCCTGCTCGACTTCGAGGGCGACCTCTACCGCCGGCACGTGCGGCTCGAGCTGTGGCAGCGGCTGCGGGAGGAGCGCGCCTTCGAGAGCGAAGAGGCGCTCGTCGAGCAGATCGGCAAGGATGTGGCCGACGCCCGCGCCGCCTCCCGTCCTGCGTGAAGATCGCCCACGTCAACGAGATCGACTGGCTCCCGCTCGAGAGCTTCGGGTTCCTCTGGCGCCCCGTGCGGGCCGCGCTCGGGATCGAGGCTTTCGGGGTCAACGCCTACACGGCCAGGGAGCCGGGCGGGGAGCTGATCGAGGACCACGACGAGACGGGCCACGGAGCAGGCAGGCACGAGGAGCTCTACGTCGTCCTCGCGGGCCACGCGACGTTCACGGTCTCCGGGCGCGAGGTCGACGCTCCTGTCGGCACGCTCGTCTTCTGCGACGACCCCACAGAGCGGAGGAGCGCTGTCGGTCTCGAGCCTGGCACGACCGTGCTCGCCGTCGGCGGGCGGCGCGGCTACCCCTACAGGGTCTCCGCGTGGGAGTACTACTTCCGCGGCTTCGCCGAGCTCGAGCGCGGCGACGGCGAGGCCGCGCGCCAGCTCGCCGAGGAAGGGCTCGAGCGCTACCCGGAGCACG
>CAZCIJ010000241.1:0-5380 GCA_964498265.1 uncultured Gaiellales bacterium
GACCACCAGCACGACCTGGTCGGGCGCCTCCTCGGCGCGCGCACGGGGCGATGATCCAGGCGCTCGTCAGCGGGGCGCTCGCGAGCAAGCCGGAGAAGGGGGGCGAGGCCTGGGTGCGGCTCTCCTGGATCCTGGGCCTGCGCCGGCTCGGCGTCCACGTGACGTTCGTCGAGCAGGTCGGGGAGGATCCGGGGCCGGGGGCACGCGCCTACTTCGACGCCGTCGTTTCCGCCTTCGCCCTCGACGGCTCCGCCGCGCTCGTCGCGGCCGACGGGCGCGTGCTGCGCGGCCCCGGAACGCACGAGCTGCAGGGCCTCGCCTCCGAGGCCGACCTGCTCGTGAACATCAGCGGGAACCTGCGCGTCGAGCAGCTCCGGCGACACGTGCGCCGTGCAGCGTACGTCGACCTCGACCCTGGCTACACGCAGCTCTGGCACGCGGCCGGCGCCGACGTCGGCCTCGGCGGCCACGACCTCTACGTCACGGTCGGCGCGAACCTCGGAACGGCCGGTTGCGAGATCCCATCGGTCGGGGTCGGGTGGCGACCCTTGCTCCCGCCGGTCGTTCTCGCCGAGTGGCCCGCGCTCGAGGCCGCTGCCCCGCCGTGGCCCGGGCGGTTCACGACCGTCGCGAGCTGGCGCGGCGCCTACGGGCCCGTCGAGGCGAAGGGGCGCCGCTACGGCCTCAAGGCGCACGAGTTCCGCAAGGTCGTCGAGCTGCCCGCACGCTCGCCGCACCGCTTCGAGATCGCGCTGGAGATCGATCCTGCCGACGCAAGCGACCTCGAAGCGCTGCGGGCGAACGGCTGGTCGGTCGTCGACCCGGACGGGGCTGCCGGAGATCCGGCGACGTTCCGCCGGTACGTGCAGTCCTCGGGGGCCGAGTTCTCGGTCGCCCAGGGGATCTACGTCGAGACGCGGAGCGGCTGGTTCAGCGATCGGACGACCCGCTACCTCGCCTCGGGACGGCCCGCGCTCGTGCAGGACACGGGCTTCGGCCGGACGCTCCCCGTGGGAGAGGGGCTCCTCGCCTTCCGAACGCTCGACGAGGCCGTCGACGGCGCGGAGCGCATCGCTGCCGACTACGAGCGCCACTCGCGGGCCGCGCGCGCGCTCGCCGAGGAGTTCCTCGACTCCGACCGGGTCCTCGGCCGCTTCCTCGAGGACGCCCTGTGAGACGGCCTGCGGCACGGTTCGGGCTTCGCGTGCCCCTCGCCGCCGGTCGCCCGGCTCCGCGGCCGAGCGACGCTCGGCCGGGGCGGGGCAAGCCCCACCCCTACGGCCGTGGACATGGGCCAGGGCGGGGCGGGAAAAGGCGCCCGTGAGCCGTCTGCGCGTCGTGGTTGCCGGGATGGTCGCTGGCGTCCCGGGCCAGGGCGGGGCGACATGGGCCGTTCTCCAGTACGTGCTCGGCCTGCGGCGGCTCGGCCACGACGTCTGGCTCCTCGAGCCGGCGGAGGAGCCCTCGGATGCGAGCCGCCGCTACTTCGAGCAGGTCGTGCGCTCCTTCGGGCTCGAGGAGCGGGCGGCGCTCGGCGTCCCCTCCGCGCGGGTACGCAAGGCGGTGCGCTCGGCCGACGCGCTCCTCAACGTCGCCGGCATGCTCCAGGACGACGCCCTCCTCGCCCGTATCCCGGTGCGGGTCTACCTCGACCTCGACCCGACCTTTACCCAATTGTGGCATGAGGCGCGTGGAATCGACATGCGCCTCGACGGTCACACCCGCTTCGCGACCGTGGGGCAGGCGATCGGGACGGCTGGCTGCGCCGTTCCGACGTGCGGCGTCCGCTGGCATCGCATCCTCCCGCCCGTCGTCCTCGACGAGTGGCGGCCGGCGAACGGCGTCCTCCATCACGGTCTCACCACCGTCGGCAACTGGCGCAGCTACGGCTCCATCGAGCACGAGGGCGTCCTCTACGGACAGCGAGCGCACTCGCTGCGGCCGCTCCTCGAGCTGCCCCGGCGCACCGACGCCCGGCTGATGCCCGCCCTTGCCATCCACGAGGACGAGAAGGCCGATCTCGAGGCGCTGCATGCGAACGGCTGGGAGCTCCTCGATCCTGCCGCGCTCGCGGGCACCCCGCAGGCCTACCGTTCCTTCATCCGCGGCTCCTGGGCCGAGCTCGGCCTCGCCAAGAGCGGCTACGTCCTGTCGCGCTGCGGCTGGTTCAGCGACCGCAGCGCCTGCTACCTCGCATGCGGCCGGCCCGTCCTCGCTCAAGACACCGGGCTCCGAGCCGCTCTCCCGACCGGCGAGGGCCTGCTCACCTTCTCGACCCTCGAGGAGGCCGTGGCAGGGATCGACGAGCTCCGGGCGAGCTACGCGCGCCACGCCGCGGCGGCGCGTGAGCTCGCGGAGGCGTACGTCGACTCCGACCGCGTGCTGACGGGCCTGCTCGAATGGCTCTAGCTCCACCTGAGATCGAGACTGCTCTCGAGGCGGCGCTTGGCGGGCGCGTCGCCGCCGTCGAGCATCGTCCCTTCGCGTACGCGACGAGCCATGCTCTCACGGAGGTCGACGCCGTCCTCGACGACGGCACGATCGTCGAGCTCGTTCTCAAGGACGGCGGCGCCCTCGCGGACGGGGCCGCGGACGCGAAGCCCGCGTTCCTCCGGGATGCGCGGCGCGAGGTCGCCGTGTATCGCCGGGTGCTCGGGCGGACGGGAGCCGAGGCGCCGCGCCTCTACGCGAGCGGACGCACCTGGCTGCTGCTGGAACGCGTGCAGGCTCCACCGCTGACCGAGGTCGGCGAGCTCTCGACCTGGGAATCGGCGGCGCGCCGAATCGCGGCGATGCACGAGCTCGTGCGCGGACGGCTCTGCCCGCATCTGCTCCGCTACGACAGCTCGTTCTACCTGACATGGCGCGAGCGGGCGCGCGCGTTCCACGGGCCCCTTGGATCGATCGAGCGCGCGCACGCGATCGCAGCCGAGCGCCTGGCCGCGTGCACTCCCACGGTGATCCACGGCGAGCTCTATGCCTCGAACGTGCTCACGGACGGGGAACGGATCTGGGTGCTCGACTGGGAGACGGCGGGGCTCGGAGCGCCGCTCGTCGACCTCGCCGCGCTGACCAGCGGCTCCTGGGACGACGACGCTCGCAGGGCGCTCGCGCTCGCGTACCGCAGCGCCATGGCGGCGCCGCCTCCGCTCGAGGACTTCCTGGTCGAGCTCGAGTGCGCGCGGCTTCACCTCGCCGTCCAGTGGCTCGGATGGTCGCGGACCTGGACGCCTCCGCCCTGGCAGCAGCACGACTGGCGCGCCGAGGCCGAGCGGGCGGCGGAGCGGATCCGGTGAGCCGCGTCCTCATCGTCAACGCCGACGACTTCGGCCGCAGCCCGGGGGTCAACCGCGGCGTCATCGAGGCGCACGAGCACGGGATCGTGACGGCGGCGAGCCTCATGATCCGCTGGCCCGCCGCGGCAGCGGCGGCAGCGTATGTTCGCAACGGCGGCCGCCTCGACCTCGGGCTGCACGTCGACCTCGGCGAGTGGACCTCGCGCAACGGCCAGTGGGTCGCCGTCTACGAGGTGGTGCCGGTGGACGACGAGGTTGCAGTGCGGGCCGAGGTCGAGCGGCAGCTCGAGGCGTTCCGGCAGCTGACAGGACGGGACCCGAGCCATCTCGACTCCCACCAGCACGTGCATCGGGAGGAGCCCGTGCGCACCGCGCTCGTCGCGATCGCCCGCCGGCTGGGGGTGCCGCTCCGCGCCGAGCACGAGCGCATCCGCCACTGCGGGGACTTCCACGGTCAGGACCGCACCGGAAGGCCCGTGCCGGGCGGGGTGACCGTGCCCGGGTTGCTGGCGATCCTCCACACGCTGCCAGACGGCGTGACCGAGCTCGGCTGCCATCCTGGCCGGGGCGCAGACCACGGATCTCCGTACGGTGCCGAGCGCGAGCGCGAGGTGGAGACGCTCTGCCACCCGGCGGTGCGCGCGGCCCTGGTCGCCGAGGCGCTCGAGCTCGCGAGCTTCGCCGGGCTCACCCGGGTCGGTCGGTAGCCACCACCGGGCGCGTGCAGGCGCTGATACCGACTGGCGCTAAAGTGCTACATTTCGTGCGTCATGGAGCGCGTCGGAGTGCGCGAGCTACGTCAAAACCTGAGCGTCTATCTCCGTCGTGTAAAGGGAGGCCAGCGCTTGGAGGTAACCGAGCGAGGACAACCCGTCGCGCGGCTCGAGCCGATAGACACCGATGAGCCGCTCGCCCGGCTCGAGCGTCAGGGCCGGATCGCTCGTCGCGGCACGGGCGATCTGGCGAGGATCCGGCCGCTGAAGCTCGAGCTCGAGCGCCCCCTGAGCGCACTCCTCGACGAGATGCGCGAGGACACCGTCTGATCTACCTCGACGCCTCCGCGCTCGTGAAGCTCGTCGTCGAGGAGCCCGAGTCGGACGCACTCCTGGCGGCGATCGACGGGCGAGGGCCGTACATCACGAGTGTCGTCGGTGAGATCGAGACCGTGCGGGTCTGCCGCCGCGCGAGGCTGCCCGACGACCACGTCGAGGAGTTGCGCCGCGGCCTCGTCCTCGTTGCGCTGGACGAAGAGATTCGCACGCTCGCCACTGTGGTTCGCCCGCCGACGCTGAGGACGCTGGACGCGATCCACCTCGCGACCGCGCTTACGGTTCGCCAAGATCTGCTGGCAGTCGTGACGTACGACGTCCGGCTGGCCGAGGCAGTCGAAGCGGCTGGAATCCCGCCGCTCTCGCCCTCGTAGGCCTCCGAGTTCGAGCCCGCACCGCCCGTGACTGACCATTCCGCAAGCCATGCTGTGTAGCCGGCAGGCCGGCAAGGTCGACGAGCCGCGGGCGGGTAGCGGTTAGGACTCGCAGGCGAAGGCGATCTCGAGGGCTTCGCAAATCTGTCGCATCCGCGCGTCGCTGAGTCGGCCGAGCCGCTCCACGAGCGCTCCCAGCGCCACGCTCTCAACCGAGTCGAGGTTGACGACCGATGTCCGCGGGATCGGGTCCTCGCCGGGCTCCAGCAGCACCTCGCTTGGGATCTCGCGGATCGTGGTGGTGCACGGCCCGATCAGCGTGCGCCTGAGCCGCGGGATCGCCGCGTCTCGAGACAGCACGACGACTGGGCGGCGTCCGACCTCGGGAAGCTCGCACCACCAAACCTCCGCCCGGGCCGGAAACCCGGTCACGACGCGCTGGCGGCCGTCCGGAACGAGGCGAGGTCTCCCCACTCGTCAGCGACGTCGAGGGGGTGCTGGTCGTACGCCGCGTACGCCGCATCGATCTCCGCTGAGCGGTTGCGGGCCACGAGGGCAGCGAGCGCCTCGTCGATGAGGGCCGAGTCCGCCAGCTCTGAATGCGTCCGCCGCGCCTCGGCAAGCAACCGCTCGTCGACGGTGGTGCTGACTCTCACGCGGC
>CAZCIJ010000242.1:0-5334 GCA_964498265.1 uncultured Gaiellales bacterium
CACGCGCCGCCAGGCGGAGCCCGGCGCCAAGGGCGAGAGCGGCCCCTCGGGCGCGAAGGAGCCAAGCGAGGAGAAGCCGAGGCGCACGCGCACGCGAAAGGCTGCCGAGCAGCCCCCGGCCGACGAGTCGGGCACGGCCCAGGCGAAGCCCAAGCGCACGCGCTCGCGCAAGGCCACCGAGGAGGCTGAGGACTAGTGGGTCAGAAGGTTCATCCGGGCGGCTTCCGCGTGGGAATCGTCCACGAGTGGAAATCCAACTGGTACACGGGGTCGAAGGACTTCGCCCGCTACCTGCTCGAGGACGTGAAGATCCGTGACCACATCGTCGGCAAGCTCAGCCACGCGGGTCTCGGGGACATCCACATCGAGAAGGACAAGCAGCGGATCAAGATCGACATCTACACGGCTCGGCCGGGGATCGTCATCGGCAAGTCGGGCGCCGAGGTCGACGCACTTCGGCGCGAGGTGCACGCGCTCACCCAGAAGAACGTCCAGATCAACATCAACGAGATCAAGCGACCGGAGCTCGACGCGAAGCTCGTCGCCCAGTCCGTAGCCGAGCAGCTCGAGAACCGCGTCAGCTTCCGGCGCGCGATGAAGCGCTCGCTCGCCTCCGCGATCAGGTCCGGGGCCGAGGGCGTGAAGATCACGTGCGGCGGCCGTCTCGGCGGCGGAGAGATGTCGCGGAGCGAGACCTACTCCGAAGGCCGTGTGCCCCTGCACACCATCCGCGCCGACATCGACTACGGCTTCGCCGAGGCGAAGACGACGTTCGGCCGAATCGGCGTGAAGGTCTGGATCAACAAGGGCGAGATGATGCCCGCCGGCTACGAGGGTATCGCCACGCGGGCAGGCGCCGAAGGGCGGCTCGGAGAGCAGGATCAGGCTCGCCGCAAGGGGGGTCGCGACCGTGAGGGCCTCGGCGCCTCGCGCGAGGGCGGCCGCCGAGGCGGACCCGATCGGGAAGGTCTCGGTCCGGTGCGCCAGCGTCGCCGGAGCGACAGGCGCGGCGGTGGACGGCAGCGTCCGGCCCAGGCCGACACGCCGCCGGAGGCTCAGCCGGCCGACGACGCGGAGCCGACCGACGTGTCGGCGGAGGCGCCGGCGGCGGAGACGCCCGAGGAAGGCGAGAGCTGATGCTGCTGCCGCGCAAGACGAAGTACCGCAAGCAGCAGCGGGGACGCATGAACGGAGCCGCCAAGGGCCAGCATCGCGTCCACTTCGGCGACTACGGACTCAAGGCGCTCGAGCCCGGGTGGGTCACGAATCGCCAGATCGAAGCAGCGCGCATCGCGATGACGCGCAAGATCAAGCGCGGCGGGAAGGTCTGGATCAACGTCTTCCCCGACAAGCCCGTGAGCCAGAAGCCGGCCGAGACCCGCATGGGCTCCGGCAAGGGCTCGCCCGAGCACTGGGTCGCCGTCGTTAGGCCGGGACGGGTCATGTTCGAGCTCGCCGGGGTGCCGGAGCCGCTCGCTCGGGAGGCGATGCGGCTGGCGGGGCGGAAGCTTCCCGTCAAGACGAAGTTCGTAACGCGGGAGAGTGAGCTGTGAGAGCGAGGGAGCTACGGGGACTGTCGGACGAAGAGCTCGCCAAGGAGCTGGCCGAGCGTCGCGAGGAGCTGTTCAACCTGCGCTTTCAGGCGGCGACCGGCGCGCTCGAGAACACTGCCCGGCTCAAGCAGACGAAGCGCGAGATGGCCCGCATCCTCACGCTGCAGAGCGAGCGGGCGTTGGGCCTGGAGAGGTAGATGGCCGAGAGGAAGACGAAGAAGAACGAGGAGCTCGAGCCCGAGACGCCGGACGGGACCGAGGCGCCGGTGCCCGAGGCCGAGGAGGCGCCGGAGCCGTCGGAGGCCGAGGCCGTCGCGGAGGAGGAGCCGGGCGACGAGTCCGAACCGGCGTCTGCGGCGGAGGCGCCGGAGCCGTCGGAGGATTCCGAGCCCTCCGCGCCGGCGAGGCCGCGGAAGACTCGCGCCGAGCGCAAGGCGCGGTCGGAGCGGCGGTCCCGCGTGAAGGCGCGTGCGCGCGCGCAGGGCGGCGAGCGCAAGCCGATCGTGCGCACGCCCAAGCCCGAGCGCGCCCGCCGCAAGCCGAAGGAGCGGCGCGGCCTGGTCGTCTCGAGCGCGATGGACAAGACGATCGTCGTTCGCGTCGACTCGTTGCGGCCGCACCGGACGTACAAGAAGGTCGTGCGGCGCTCCCAGAAGCTCCACGTCCACGACGAGAAGAACGCCGCGAACGTCGGCGACGTGGTCCGCATCGTCGCCACACGGCCGCTTTCGAAGACGAAGCACTGGCGCCTCGTCGAGGTCGTCGAGGTCGCGAGGTGAGGCAGGCCGCGACGGAAGTGGAGAGCGATCGTTGATCCAGCAGGAATCCCGTCTTCGCGTCGCGGACAACACCGGGGCGCGCGAGCTCCTGTGCATTCGCGTCCTCGGGGGATCCCGGCGCCGCTATGCGCGCGTCGGCGACGTCATCGTAGGCACGGTGAAGACGGCGACCCCGCACGGCGCCGTCAAGAAGGGCGAGGTCGTCCGGGCGGTCGTCGTGCGCACGAAGAAGCCATTCTCGCGCAGCGACGGGACCTCGATCGCCTTCGACGAGAACGCCGCCGTTATCATCGACAACCAGCTGAACCCACGGGGCACGCGGATATTCGGACCAGTGGCACGCGAGCTTCGCGAGAAGAACTTCATGAAAATTGTATCTCTAGCACCGGAGGTGCTCTAGCTGCGATGACCGATACAATTTTCATTGGAAATAGTATTCAAATATTGTTTACGTATCTCGTTCGCGAATTCTCAACCAGTGACTATCGTGTCATGGGGAGCAGGCTATGAGAATTCGCAAAGGAGATACGGTGCAGGTGACCGCGGGCAAGGACCGCGGGAAGCGCGGCCGCGTGGTCGAGGCGCTTCCAGGTGAGCGCCGCCTGATCGTCGAGAACATCAACATCGTCAAGAGGCATCGCCGCCCGCGGCCGATCCGCGAGCCCAGCCGGATGGGAACTCCCCAGATCGAGCCGGGCGGCATCCACGACCTGCCGAGCCCGGTGCCGGTGTCCAACGTCATGCTCGTCTGTCCCGTCTGCCAGCTGGCGACCCGGGTCGGCTACGAGCTGCGCGAGTCGAAGGACGGAACGGTCAAGGTGCGCGTCTGCAAGCGGGCGGGCTGTGGCGAGGTGGTGGATCGGTGACGCCGGCCGGACGGGAGAACGGCGGCTATGCCCCCCGCCTCAAGGAGCGCTTCGACTCCGAGATCCGGCCGACGCTCAAGGAGGAGCTTGGGCTCTCCTCGATCATGCAGGTGCCGAGGATCGAGAAGATCACCCTCAACATGGGCGTCGGCGAGGCGAAGACCAACGCGAGGGCCCTGGACTCGGCCGTCGAGCAGCTCACGCTGATCGCGGGCCAGCGGGCGCAGATCCGGCGGGCGACGAAGTCGATCGCCGCGTTCAAGCTGCGGCAAGGGATGCCCATCGGCGCGCGCGTAACCCTGCGCGGCGCGCGCATGTACGAGTTCCTCGACCGCCTGGTATCGATCGCCCTACCGCGCATCCGCGACTTCCGCGGCCTATCGCTCAAGAGCTTCGACGGGCGGGGCAACTACTCGCTCGGGATTCGCGAGCAGATCATCTTCCCCGAGATCAACTACGACGACGTCGACGCCATCCGGGGGCTCGACGTCACCATCACGACCACGGCGACGAGCGACGAGGAAGCCATCGCGCTGCTGCGCAAGCTGGGGCTTCCGTTCCGCACCGACTCGACTTCCGCACCAGTCCTCTAGAGGAGCGAGAGAAGCGACATGGCCAAGAAGAGCCTCATGACCAAGGCGTCCCAACCGGCGAAGTACAAGACCCGAAGCTACTCCCGCTGCAACCGGTGCGGCCGGCCGCGAGCCGTGTACCGGAAGTTCGGGCTCTGCCGCATCTGCCTGCGCGACCTCGCGCACCAGGGTGTCATCCCGGGCATGACGAAGTCTTCCTGGTGAATCCTGCGGATCCACCAGGAAGACTACAAGTCGATTACGTTGTCGATGTGAGAGAGATGAGATTCGAAGCTCAAAGAAGGCGACAGGGCAAGAAATCATGCTGACCGACCCGATCGCCGACATGCTGACACGGATCCGCAACGCGAATCGCGCGCTGCACGAGACGACGGAGATGCCCTCGTCCACGATGAAGATGGAGATCGCGAGGCTGCTCAAGGACGAGGGCTACATCAGCGACTTCCATGTCAGGAAGGGCGACAGCTTCGACACCCTCGTGATCGAGCTGAAGTTCGGGCGGAACCGAGAGCGGATCATCACCGACCTCAAGCGCGTATCCAAGCCAGGTCGGCGGATCTACGCGCGGAAGGACCGCCTGCCCCGTGTCCTCGGCGGCATGGGGACGGCCATCCTCTCGACCTCGAAGGGGGTCGTGACAAGCCGCCAGGCCCAGGAGCTCGGCGTGGGCGGCGAGGTGATCTGCTTCGTCTGGTAGAGATTGCTGTGCAAATCTCTTGGGTGTTAATATGATGAAAAGGATTGACCAAAATCCTCTAACTCATTTCTCTCTCCAAGGAAGAGAGAAATGAGTAGAATCGGTAGACAGCCGATTCCAGTGCCACCCGGGGTGATGGTGTCCGTCTCGCCGGGCCGCGTCACCGTGAACGGACCGCTCGGCGAGCTCGCGCAGTCGATTCCTCCGCGGGTCGCCGTCGAGCAGCGGGACGGCGAGCTTCTCGTCAGCCGTCCGACCGACCGCGGCGAGGATCGGGCGCTGCACGGTCTCACGCGCACCCTCGTGGCGAACATGGTCGAGGGCGTCACCAAGGGCTTCGAGAAGAGGCTCGAGATTCAGGGAATCGGGTACCGGGCGCAGCTCAGGGGCGCCGACCTCGAGCTCTCGGTCGGCTACTCCCACCCAGTGGCGTACAAGGCTCCGAAGGGCATCAGCTTCGACGTGCCGCAGCCGACCGTCGTCGTCGTGAAGGGCATCGACAAGCAGCAGGTCGGGCAAGTCGCCGCCGAGATCCGATCGGTGCGCCCGCCGGAGCCCTACAAGGGCAAGGGAATCCGCTACGCGGACGAGTACGTCCGTCGCAAGGTCGGGAAGAGGGCGTAGCAGTGCCTGATCACCCTGTCTCCCGGACGAGGCACCGATGACGACGCTGACAAGAGGAGAGCTGCGGCTACGGCGCCATCGCCGTGTCCGCAAGAAGGTGAGGGGCACCGCGGAGCGGCCGCGCCTCGCCGTCTACCGCTCGAATCGCGGGATCTTCGCGCAGCTCGTGGACGACGACAGCGGCCGGACTCTGGCGTCTGGCCACTGGAGGTGACGCGGGTG
>CAZCIJ010000243.1:0-2046 GCA_964498265.1 uncultured Gaiellales bacterium
TGGTACCGTTTCACGAATGCCGCGTTCCAGCGCTACATGGCCGAGCGCATTCCCGGAGCCCGGCTGCTGGAGCTCTCCGGCGAGCTGCACCTGCCGGCTGAACCCGCGCTCACGCGGATGATGGACGAGATCGAGCGGTTCGTGAACAGCGTCTGGCGTGACGGCGGCTGGGGGGAGCACGAGCCAGACCGGGTGCTCGCGACCATCCTCTTCACCGACATCGTGGGGTCGAGCGAGCGTGCCGCCGAGATGGGCGACCGCGCCTGGCGGGAGCTGCTCGCGGCGCACCGGGGCGAGGTGCGCCGTCAGCTTGCCCGGTTCCGAGGCAGGGAGATAGACACCGCGGGTGACGGGTTCCTGGCCAGCTTCGACGGCCCCGCGCGGGGCATACGCTGCGCTCGCGCGATCGTCGAAGGCGTCCGCGAGCTCGGTCTCGAGCTGCGCGCCGGCCTCCACAGCGGCGAATGCGAGCTCGTCGACGGTACGGTGGCCGGGATCGCGGTTCACACCGGCGCACGCGTCGCAGCGCTCGCCGATCCGGGAGAGGTGCTCGTCTCGAGCACCGTGAAGGATCTGGTCGCAGGCTCGGGGATCGCGTTCGAGGATCGCGGCGTGCGCGAGCTCAAGGGGATCCCCGGCGAATGGCAGCTGTTCGCGGTCAAGGGTTGACGCGCAACGGCAGGCCCCGGCGGCGTGAGGTCGCACCGGTCCGGACGTGCGAGCGCCTCTCGAAGACGTCGACGCTCGCCCCTACGACGGCCTGCTCGCGACCGCGACGGCGCCGGCGGGCCGCGAAGGCCTCGCGGGCCGGGCAGCCTTGACCGTCGCTCTCGGCAGAGCGTGCGGCATGACCGCAGCCACGAACAGCGCGGCGAGCGTCCAGCCGAGGGCGCTGTAGCCACCGAGGGCGAGCGCGACGCCGCCGAGGGCGGCGCCGAGCAGGTAGCCGAGGTGGGTGGCTGCCGCTCGGAGTCCCATGACGGCGAGCTTGAGGTCGGGCGCGGCAGTCAGGCCGAACGCGCTGCCGGCGAGAGTTCGACCGCCCGCGAGGAAGCAGAGGAAGGCGAAGAGCGCGGCGCACGGCCAGAGGCCGACGCGCACGCTGGCGAACACGGCGACGGCAGCGGCGGCGGCGAGGCCGAGGACAATCAGAAGCGCGGAGGCGTGAGCGTTGGCGAAGCGGCCGGCGAGCATGTTGCCGGGCATGTAGCCTGCCGCGCCGAGGCCGAGGACGATCCCGGCGCCCGTGAGCGATGCGCCGTACGCCTCGACGAAGAGCGCGCCGGCGTAGACGAGTGTGCCGCCCCAAGCGGAGAACGCGAACAGCTCTCCGAGCGCCCAGCTTCCGATCCGCGGCCGGCGGATCGCAGCGAGCAGCCCGCCGGGCTTGCTCGCGCGGGGCGCCGAGGAGGGGGCGCGGGTGAGGACGGCGGCCGCGATCGCGCTTGCCCCGAAGGGGACGGCGAGCGCGAGACGCCAGCTCGACTCTGCGAGGAGGCCGATGAGCGGCATGCCGAGGATCCATGCTCCCGGCTGGCCGATGAGCGCGACGGAGAGCATCCGGGCACGGCGATCGGGATCCGCCCACCCGCCTGCCGCGGCGGTGCCGGCGGCGAGAAGGAGCCCGACGGCAGCGCCGGTCGGGGCCTGGGCGAGCGCGAGCGAGTACAGGTTGGGGGCCGCGGCGCTCGCGAGCGATCCCAGGCCGAGGAGGGCGAGCCCGGCATACAGGAGGCGGCGCAGGCCCGCGCGCCGGCCCGCGAGCCCGACGAGCAGCGCTGCCGCCGCCGCGACGAGCCCGGTGACGGTGCGCACCTGCCCGGCGCTTGCGGTCGAGACGCCGAAGCCGGCGGCGATCTGAGGCAGGAGCGGGGAGAGCGCGGTCAGACCCGACTGCGCCGAGAAGAGACAGAGGAAGAGCGCGAGGCCTGCGGCGCGCGGCGTTCGGCCGATCGCCGGCTCTCGCGTTTCCGCATCGGTCTCTGCTCTCCTGACCATGGCTCGTTCGTGGCGGGTATGGCTGTGCCGGATCGGGCTCCCGCGGCG
>CAZCIJ010000243.1:2146-5311 GCA_964498265.1 uncultured Gaiellales bacterium
TGACCATGGCTCGTTCGTGGCGGGTATGGCTGTGCCGGATCGGGCTCCCGCGGCGGTGTGGCTAGTACCGTGCGGCGGCCGCCTGGAGGACGGGCTCGGCGACGGCGGGGAGCGCGTCCATCATCGTCTGGAACTCGCGCCGTCCGACAACGAGGAGGCGCATGGGGGAGGTGGCGACGACGGTGGCGGTGCGCAGCCAGGCCGTCTTGAGCAGCCCGACCTCTCCGAAGAAGTCGCCGGCCTGGAGGGTGGCGACGCGCTCGCCGTCGCGGACGACGTCGGCGGTGCCGTCGAGGACGACGAAGAACTCGAGGGCGTAGCCGCCTTGCTTGACGAGCTCGGCGCCTGCGGGGACGTCGATCTCGTCGGCGAAGCTCGCGAGCTGCTCGTGCTTCTTGCTCGGCACGGAGGCGAACAGCGGGACTGTCTTGATGGTTGCCAGGTTCACGGTGTGCTCCTTTCGAATCGGCGCAGACGGTCGTGCGGCGCGGTGCGTGTTGGCCGCCGCCGGCCGGCGCGCGGCCTCGACGATGTGTGCGGCGAGGAACTCGGCGTCGTCGCCGACCCCACCGATGAAGTGGGACTTCCGCCTGCGCTGGAAGCGCAGGCCGAGCGTGTAGAGGCCCGGCACCGGCGTGACGCCGTGCTCCTGGATCAGCTCCCCGTCCACGTCGGTGACGGGAATCTGCAGCCACGGGTAGGCGCGCCCGTATCCGGTCGCCCACAGGATCGTGGACACGCCCGCGTTTCCGAGATCCAGCGAGGTGGGAGCCGCGGGCAGGGCCATGTCTGGAACGGGCTCGGGGGCGGGGACCGCCACGTCCGTCCGCTCGACGTGCTCGTCGATCTTGGCGAGGAGGCGTCGCATCCGCTCGTCGGCGTCCTCGACGGTCGCGGGCAGGTCGTCCGCGAAGATGGCACGGGTCCCGGCGAACCCGCGGAGTCGTCCCGTCACGGCGACGCCTGCCTCGTGGAGCACGCGAAGGTCGAGCTGCTCGCCGCCGTTGCCGCCCGTGAGCGGCAAGCTCGGCGTGCGCTTGGCGGTCTGGAGGTCGGCTACGTCGTCGGCCATGCGGTCGAGATCCCCGAGCTCGCTCAGCCACTCGAAGACGTCGCGCCCGCGGTAGCGGCGCAGGATGCGCCCGTGCCGCCCGGCGGCGAGGGTTACCGCCCGACCGGCGCGTCGAAGCTCGAGGGCCAGCTGCTGCCCGCTCGGGCCCGCGCCGACGACGAGGACGCCGCCGTCGGGAAGGTCGGCCGGCGAACGGTAGCCGCTCGAGTGCAGCTGGAGGATCCCGGGCGGGGCCGTCGCGGCGACCGCGGGAACGCATGGTACGTCGCAGTCGCCCGTGGCGACGACGACGCTCCTGGCGAACCAGCCGCCGCGGTCGGTCTCGACCCGAAAGCCCTCACGGGCTCGCCGGACTGACCGCACGGCGGCCCCTTCCACGACCGGCGCGTCGAACGAGCGGCCGTATGCGTCGAGGTAGCCGACGAACTCGCCGCGAGCGAGGAAGCCGGCGGGATCGGCGTGGGGATCCGCGCCGGGCAGCGCGTTCAGCCAGTTCGGCGTGAGCAATGTCAGCGAGGGCCATCGCTCCGAGCGCCAGCGCTCGCCGATCCGGCCGCGCTCGAGCACCACGTGCTCGTGCCCTGCTTGCGTGAGGTGCCAGCTCAGCGCGAGGCCGGCCTGTCCTGCTCCAACGATCAGTGTTCCCGTGGTCCGCATCGATCAGCTGTCCTTCGTCTCGGTGGTGCTGGTTCTCCTGGGAGGAAGAAGACACCCGCCGGGTTGGCCTCGAGCCCGCTCGCGGGTAAAGGGCCGGTTAAGCGCAGCTGCGAGCGTTCGACGGGCGCGGGGTAGCATGTGCCGCGCACGTGGAGTTCCGAGTTCTGGGGCCGCTTGAGGTCGTGGGCGAGGCGGGGCCGGTCGCGCTCGGCGGCGGCAAGCAGCGCGCGCTCCTGGCGGTGCTGCTGCTGAACGCGAACAGGGTCGTGCCGGTCGAGCGGCTCTTGGACGACCTGTGGGGCGAGGACCTCCCGGAGACAGCCAGGAAGGCGGTGCAGATCTACGTCTCCCAGCTGCGCAAGGCGCTGCCGGAAGAGCGGCTTCGCACCCGCCCGCCCGGCTACGCCATCGAGGTCGGCGATGACGAAGTCGATCTCCGGCGCTTCGAGCGTCTGGTCTCCGCAGGGCGGGCGGCGCTCGCGGACGGCGATGCCGCCGGGGCGTCGGCGCTGTTTCGCGAGGGGCTCTCGCTCTGGCGCGGCCCGGCGCTCGCTGAGTTCTCCGAGCCGTTCGCGCACGGCGAGAGCGCTCGGCTCGAAGAGTCTCGTCTCTCGGCCCTCGAGGAGCGGGTCGACGCCGACCTCGCCTGCGGCCTGCACGGGGACCTCGTCGGCGAGCTGGGGGCGCTCGTCGATCGCTATCCGCTCCGCGAGCGGCTGAGGGGCCAGCAGATGCTCGCGCTGTACCGTGCCGGACGTCAGGCTGAGGCCCTGTCCGCCTACCACGAGTACCGCAGGCTGCTCGCCGACGAGCTGGGAATGGAGCCGTCCGCGCAGCTCAAGGAGCTCGAGCGGCGAATGCTGCGGCAGGACCCAAGCCTCGAGGAGGCTCGGGCGACGGCCGTGCGGCCGCCGGAGCGGCGAGCTCCGGCGCAGGCCGTCGAGGGCCGGCCGGCGCTCGCCGACGCGGAGATCGGGTATGCGAGGAGCGGCGACGTCCGCATCGCCTACCAGGTCGTCGGTGAGGGTGAGCTCGATCTGGTGCTCGTCCACGGCTGGGTCTGCACGTTCCAGCCCGGCTGGGAGAACGCGAGGATCGCCGCTTTCTACCGGCGGCTCGCCTCGATGGGCCGGCTGATCTTGTTCGACAAACGCGGCACCGGGCTCTCGGACCGCGTCTCGGCCGAGCGTCTGCCGGATCTGGAGACCCGCATGGACGACGTGCGCGCGGTCATGGACGCGGCAGGGTCGGATCGAGCCGTCGTGCTCGGGATCTCCGAGGGAGGGTCGATGTCAGCGCTGTTCGCGGCCACGTATCCCGAACGAACGGTCGCTCTCGTGCTCATGGGGACGTTCGCCCGGATGTTGCAGGCGCCCGGCTACCCGGTCGGGATCTCGCCCGAGCAGTACGGGCGCAGGCTCGTCACCCTGGACGAG
>CAZCIJ010000244.1:0-5251 GCA_964498265.1 uncultured Gaiellales bacterium
CGACCTTCTCCTCGAAGCGGCGGATGAGAAGCATCTCACGGAGGAACTCGAGGAGCTGCTCCCGCGAGAGCCCACGCCGTCGCTGCTCGACTCGAGCCACGGCATCTCACGCTACCAGAGAGCTGTGGGACTACTCGGACCGGTGCTCCCTCCCCTGACGAAGCACGTCAAGCCTCTAGAATCGCGCCGTGCGGCTGGCCGAGCGATTCGACTCGATCCTCGGCGCCCTCCCTCCGAACTGGGCCGAGGCGCGGCTCGCGCTCGCGGTGCCCGACGAGGCCCAGGCCGACCGTGCCGCGGTCATGCTCGCGCCGCTCACGCCGGGTCGCTCGGGCTCGAGCTTCCGCCTGACCGTCTCGGCGACCGGGAGCGGGGGGCCCTCCCCCGAAGCCGTCCGGCGCGTGCTCGAGCGCCTCGAAGCCCAGGGCGTGGACGCGCGGCTCGCGCTCCCCGGGACGGCATCGTTCCAGACGGCGCCTCCGACCCCGCACGAGCCGCGCGCCGGGCTGGCGGGCAGATGGGACGAGCTCGTCGCACGTCTGCCCGTGGACTGGTCCGACGTCTACGTCGAGCTCGAGCTCGCCTCGAGCGACGACCTCGACCGCGCGGCGCTCCTCCTGGGACCCGTGAATCCGCTCCTGTACGAGGGGCCCAGGCCGGTGTTCCGCTTCCGCGCCGCGCGGAGCGTCGGCTACGGCGCGGCGACGGCGATGGCGCGGCGCGTCCTCGCGCGCCTCGACGAGGAGGAGATCGCCGGCAGCTTGCGCCTGCTCCGCGAGCACGCCGACGTCGATCGTGCACACACGCAGGGCATCGTCTGGCGCGAGGGCGGGCGAGCAGTCTGACGAAGAAGAGGCCGCTCTGCGGCCTCTCGTTGCCTCGTGCCGAATGTGGGGCTCGGCGTGAGGCATGCGGACCGTCCGGGGGCAGGCGGCGCCAGCCCTGCCCGCTCTACGCGCGGAGCTCGGCCCCGTAGCGCTCTGCCAGCGCCAGGACGATCCGCTCGCGCAGCTGCCGCGCGTCCTCGTCGGAGAGCGTGCGCTGCGACGACTGGAACGCCACCCGGATGGCCACGGACTTCTTGCCGTCCGGGATCTGCCCGCCGTGGTAGACGTCGAAGACCCGCGCCTCGCGGAGCTCCTCGCCCGCAGCGTCACGCGCCGCCTGGATGATGTCGCCGGCGAGGACGTCGTCGGCCAGGACGAAGGCCAGGTCCTGTCGTACGGCCGGGTAGGTGACCACGTCCTCGTAGTGGATCCGCTCCGGCGCCTCGCCGAAGAGGGTGGCGAGATCGAGCTCGAAGACGCCCCAGCGCCCGCCGAGGAGAGCGGGGTGGAGCTCTCCGACCCAGCCCGCGTCCACGCGCGCCGCCCTGCCGGGGTGCAGGAAGGGCTCCGAGGCCGGCGCGAACGCCGGCTCGACCTTGAGCGCAGCATGGAGCGCCTCGACCGCTCCCTTGGCGCGCGAGTAGCCGCCCTCGCAGATCCCGCCCGCATGCCAGCGCTCGTCGGGGAGCGTCCCGTCTGCCGGCAGGTAGACGCGAGCGACCTCGAACAGGGCGATTCCCTCGTTTCCCGCGTCGACGTTGTGGCGGACAGCGTCGACGAGCCCCTCCAGCAGGTCGGTGCGGAGAACGGCGTGCTCGGCCGAGAGGGGCACGGGAAGCCTCAGCGCGTTCGGATTCCGATCGCGCGCGACGAGGCTCCACGTGTACGCCTCCGAGAAACCGCAACCGACGAGCACGTCCTCGACGAGCCGGCGCAGGCGCTGATCCTGCGCGAGCCGCCCGAACATCGCGCGGCGCAGCGGCAGGGTGAACGGGATCCGCTCGAGACCGTGCACGCGCGCGACCTCCTCGACGAGGTCGACCTCCCTCGTGACGTCGCGTGCGCGCCAGGTCGGCACCGTGACGGCGAGCTCCCCGTCGGCTTGCTCGACGCCGAACCCGAGCCGCTCGAGGCTCGCGCGCTGCTCGTCGACCGGGATCTCGAGGCCGACGAGCGCATCCGTCCGCTCCGGCCGCAGGTGCGCGACCGGCCGCGCGGGCAGCTCCCCGTGGACGTCGCGGTGCCCGGTCCAGCGGGCGCCGCACAGGTCGCAGAGGAGCTGCGTCGCGAGTACCGCGGCCTGCTCGCAGCTGTATGGATCGACGCCCTTCTCCCAGCGGTTGGACGCGTCGCTGCGGAGACCGAGCCGCTCGGACGTCCGGAGGATCCCGACCGGCTCGAAGTTCGCCGCCTCGAGCAGCACGTCGGTGGTCGAGTCGCCCACCTCGGACTCGAGCCCGCCCATGATCCCCGCGATCGCGACCGGGCGCAGGGCGTCGGTGATGACGAGGTCGGCCGGATCGAGCGCTCGAGCGGTGCCGTCGAGCGTGACGAGCGCCTCGCCCGGGTGTGCTCGCCTCACGCCGATCCGCCCGCCGGCGAGCCGTTCCGCGTCGAACGCATGCAGCGGGCTCCCGAGCGCGAGCATGACGTAGTTCGTCACGTCGACGACGTTCGAGATCGGTCGCACGCCGCTCGCGAGCAGCCGCGCCTTGAGCCACGGCGGAGAGGAGCCGACTCGCACGTCCCGGAGCAGACGCCCGACGTAGCGCGGACAGCCCACGATGTCGTCGATCTCGACGTGAACCTCGTCCTCGCCCTCCCGCGGCGGGTCGGCGCCCGGAGGCGTCGCGAGCTCGGCGTCGAGCAGAGCGGCAACCTCGCGCGCCAGGCCGTACACGCACATGAGGTCCGGGCGGTTTCCGGTCAGCTCGAGCTCGAGCACCTCGTCACGGAGCGGGAGGACGTCCCCGAGCGGCGTCCCCGGTTCCCGGGGCTCGGCCAGGACGAGGATGCCGGCGTGGTCGGTACCCACCTCGAGCTCGCGCTCGGAGAGGATCATCCCGTCGGAGACGGCCCCTCGCAGCTTCGCCCGCTCGAGCGTGCGCCCGTCGGGCAGGACGGCTCCGGGCAGCGCCACGGCGACGGTCGCGCCGGGCCCGAAGTTCCAGGCGCCGCAGACGATCTGGCGCGCCTCGGGCTCGCCGACGTCGACGCGGCAGAGCTGCAGCTTGTCGGCGTTCGGGTGCTTGCCCGCCTCGACGACGCGCCCGACGACGTAGCGGCCGAGGTTGCCGTTCTCGTCCGGGACGCCGCGCCGGAAGATCCGCTCGACGTCGGCCGCCGCCACGGCGAGCCGCTCCGCGAGCCCCTCCAGCGAGACCGTGAACGAGACGTACTCGCGCAGCCAGGAGATGGGTACCCGCATGAGAGATCCTAGACCCTAGAACTGGCGCACCAGGCGCAGGTCGTTGCGCCAGAGCTCGCGGAGGTCGGGGAGGCCGTGGCGGAGCATCGCGATGCGCTCGAGCCCGAGCCCGAAGGCGAAGCCCGAAACCTCCTCGGCGTCGTAGCCGACGTACCCGTACAGGACCGGGTCGACGAGGCCGGCGCCGCCCATCTCGATCCACCCCGAGTGCTTGCAGACCGAGCAGCCGCTGCCGTCGCAGAGGAAGCAGGAGACGTCGGGCTCGATCGACGGCTCAGTGAACGGGAAGTAGTGCGTCCGGAAGCGCACCTCGCGCTCCTCGCCGAAGAGCGCCCGCATGAGGTGGAGGAGCGTGCCCTTGAGGTCGGCGAGCGTGATGCCCCGGTCGACCGCGAGCCCCTCCACCTGGTGGAAGATGGGGACGTGGGTCGGGTCGGGCGTGTCCCGGCGGTACACGCGCCCGAGCGAGACGATGTACACAGGCGGCTTCTTCCGCTCCATCACCCGGATCTGCGACGGTGAGGTCTCGGTGCGCAGCAAGGTCTCCTCGTCCAGGTAGAGCGAGGCGAGCGGAGATCGGGCCGGGTGCCAGGAGGGGAAGTTGAGGGCGGTGAAGTTGTAGTAGGTGGTCTCCACCTCCTGACCGTCCACCACCTCGTAGCCGAGCCCGAGGAAGATGTCCTCGACCTCGCGCCTGATCTGGGTGATGAGGTGCAGGTGCCCGCGAGGCAACGGCTCGCCGGGCAGGGTGACGTCGATCGCGTCGTCGGCCAGCTTCTGCTCGAGCTCGAGCCGTTCGAGCGCTTCCCGCCGGTCGACGAGCGCCTTCTCGAGCCGCCCGCGCAGCGCGTTCAGGCGCTGCCCCGTCTCACGGTCTCGCACCTGGCGGAGCGCCTGCGGGAGCTCGGCGCTGCGACCGAGGTAGCGGATGCGGCAGGACTCGAGCTCCGCGGTCGAGGAGGCGGACTCGATCGCGCCCAGCGCCTCGGCTTCGATGACCTCGGGGTCCATATGCGCAGGAGCGTACCGAAGGCCAATCCGGGGAGGTCCGCGTCCCAGCGCCTACAGTGGCAGCGGGGTGAGCGTCTACGACCCGATCGCCGAGATCTACGACGGCTGGAGCCGGCGCGTGACCGAGGACATCGGCTTCTACGTCGAGGAGGCGCGGGCAGCCGGCGGCCCGGTGGTCGAGCTGGGCGTCGGTACCGGCCGCGTTGCCGTCCCGACCGCCCAGGCGGGCGTCGCGGTCATCGGCGTCGACTCCTCGGCGGCGATGCTGGCGGTGTGCCGAAGGCGCGCGGAGGAGGCCGGCGTGTCCGGCCTGCTCGACCTCCGTCTCGGCGACTACGCGCGCCCGCCCGTCGGCGAGCGCGCTCGTCTCGTGACCGCCCCCTTTCGAGCGTATCTCCACCTGCACACGGACGCCGTGCGGCTCGAGGCGCTCCGAGCAGCCCACGCGCTGCTCGAGCCCGGCGGAGCCCTCGTCTTCGACGTCTTCGCTCCCAGCCGGGAGGACATCCGCGAGACCGACCGGCGCTGGCTCGAGCGCGAGCCGGGGATCTGGGAGCGCGCGGACTGGCGACCGATCGAGCGCCGCTTCGACCTCTCCGTCCGCGCCGCCGGCTGCGACACGACGATGGAGCTGGCCTGGACGAGCGCCGCGGACTGGCGGCGGCTCCTCGAGCAGGCCGGCTTCGTCGGCGTCGCGACGTTCGGGTGGTTCGACCGGCGCTCCTACCGCAGCGGCGAGGACATGGTCTTCGTCGCCCGCCGGGCGGGTAGAGGGAGAGCGTAAGGGGCCGCACGGCCGCCCAACGCCGAACGGGCGTCAGAGGCAGCTCTCAGGCCCCTCAGTCGAGGTCGGCGCGGGACGCGTCCGAGAGACTCCGACGCCTGCGCCACTCGTAGAGTGCGATCGCGCCGGCAGCCGCGACGTTCAGCGACTCGGCAGGGCTCTGCGTCGGGATGGTGGCGGTCGCGTAGCAGCGGCCGATGA
>CAZCIJ010000245.1:0-5223 GCA_964498265.1 uncultured Gaiellales bacterium
GCGCTGCCCACTGGGGGGTCGTCAAGCAGCTGCGCATCCGCCGCGGCTCGCGGATCGTGTGGAGGAAGGCCGAGACCGACGACTTCGTCTCGATCAACAGGACGAACACCGCCTACTTCGACTGGTACAGTCGCGGCCGCATCCGCGAGGGGACGCGCCTGCGCCTGACGGTAACGGTCCGGGCCGGCGATGCTCGGGCCTCGGCGAGCAGGAGAGTGCGCGCGCCGTAGGCGGGCAAGCGCATCGCGCACGGGAGGGAGGCGCTGTGGCAACCGACGACGTGCAGCTCGCCCGGATCACCTGGTCGGCGATCGCATCCGGCTGAGCCTCGCAGGCGTCCACCCAATCGCCCAGCGCCGAGCGCGTGCGTATTCTGCGGCGATGGCACAGCGAGCGGGCGATTGGCTTGCGCAGGCCGAGCGAGACCTGCGCCACGCGGAGCGCTCCCGCGATGCACAGGAGCACGAGTGGGCATGCTTCGCCGCTCACCAGGCTGCCGAGAAGGGTGTACAGGCCCTTCACCTGCGCCTCGGGCAGGACGCCTGGGGTCACGTCGTCGCGCGGCTCTTGCGCGAGCTTCCGCTCGCGGCCTCCGACCAGCTGGTCGATCGTGCCCGAGTCCTGGACACCTTCTACGTCCCGTCCCGCTACCCGAACAGCCATCCGGAGGGAGCGCCGTTCGAGCACTACGGCTCCCTCCAGAGCGAAGAGGCGCTCGAGCATGCCGGTGCGATTCTTGCCTTCGTCCGTTCTCAAATGGCCCTGACCCGGACGAGGTCGAGCGCGCCGCCCGCGTCTTCGCCACGAACGCGGCAGCGCGCGACGAGCGGGTGCTCAAGGTGGGGCTCTTCGGCTCCTACGCGCGCGGCGACGCAGGAGTGGGAAGCGACCTCGACCTCGTCGTTCTGGTACGGGATGCGGCCGAGCCATTCGAGCAGCGGGCGCTCGCATATGACGCGACGAGCCTGCCTGTTCCCGCGGACGTCCTCGTGTACACGCTGGAGGAATGGGAGCGGATGATGGCCGAGGGAGGCCTCCCCCACACCGTCGCCCGCGATGTCGTCTGGCTCCTCGACTGCGCGTGAGCCATTTGCGTGGCAGCGCGCCGTACGATCCGCGCGTTGCGCGGGCGACTCGCCGGCAGGTACGTCGCGAGCAGGCGCGCATGCTCGCCCTCCTCGATGAGCCGGGCGTCCTCGAGGTCGCGCGCGGCGAGAGCACCGGTCATCCGGAACGGGTCACTGCAGGCCGGCGCCGATCTTACGAGGCCCTCGCTCGGGGAAAGCTCAGAGCCGGATCGCGAACCAGCCGTCCACGTCGTCGCAGAGGACGACGCCCCTGCGCTCGTGGGCGTACGTGTAGAGCGGCCGCCCCTTGAACGTGAGCTGGTAGCGGCCGTCCGGACGGCGCACCTTGCCGAACTTGCCCTTGAAGCCCCTGATCCGCTTCGGCACCTTCCGCTTCTTGCCGACGATGTACGGCGGCCACGCCTCGGCGCACGCGCCGACGCAGCGGATCTTGCCGTGCTTCTCGCGGTTCCAGTAGTAGAGCGCCTGGCGGTCGCCGCGGGCGAGCACGACCGCTCCGAGGTTCGGCGCCCTGAGCTTCCGCACGAGCGGCTTCGCATCCGTGGAGCTCGGGGCTGCCAACGTGGGTGCGGCGACGGCGAGGAGAAAGGCGCTGCAGAGCGCGAGGAGCGTGACCGTACGTAGCCAGGCCTTCACGAGTGCGACCTCCGTCGGGACTGCCCCACATCATCCGCGCAGGACGAGGGCGTGTCGCTTACGAGATGCTGAAATCTGCGCTTGCTCCCTACGGCGCCTCGACCTGGATCGGGAAACCCTAGGCCAGGGCTCAGCGGATGAGGGTGACCTCGACGCCGATGTCGAGGCCCGCCCAGGAGCGGTCGGCCGTCATCGCCGTCGCGCCCAGGCGGCGGGCCAGCGCCAGGCAGGCGCGGTCGCCCAGCGACAGCCCTTTGCCTCGCGTCTGCGGCCAGAGCGCGGCGGCGCTGTCGGCCTCGTCGGCGTCGAACGGAACGATGGCGATCCCGAGCGCCTCAGCGTCGGCACGGTTCTCTTCGGCGTCGAAGCCGTGAGCGACCAGCCGTTGCTGGGTCTCCGCCCAGTTCACGGAGGAGACGACGGCGTTCTCCACGTGAGGCTGGACGACGTTTGCGCCCGGCTCGCCGTGCACGAGGGCGAGAAGTGCTGACGCGTCCAGGACGGCCATCAAGCCTCGCTCTCCCTCCTGGCCTCCGCACGGCGCTCGGCGATGAGCTCGTCGGCCAGGCTCACGTCCGCCGGGATCGCAGCGAAACGGTCCCGGACACGGGCCAGGACGGCCTCGCGAGGCTCGAGCACGAGCGTGCGTCCCTCGATCCTCGCCAGGAGCTCCGAGCCCTCGCCGATGCCGAGGCGTGCGCGCAAGTCGGCGGGCAGGACGACCCGGCCTTTCGCACCCACGGTTACCTTGACCACTCGTCTCATCGTTCCTGCTCAAGTGTGACACTCATCCGCATCTTGTGCCACTTCATGCGATAAGGTGGGTCGATGCCGCATGTGTGGTGCCGAGGCCGAATCGTCCCAACCGGCGCAGGCTCTACCCTCCAGCCTCGTGCGAGAGAGCCAGCGATCACTCCTCGAGGAGCACGTGCGAGCGCTCGCGGCCCGGCGCGGTGTCGAGGTCGAGTTCTCGGCGAGCCGGCGGGCGCGCGCCTTCCGAGCCGCGCCCTCGCGCAGGCTGCGCGCGCGGATCGTCGTGCCGCCGGTTCGCGGCCAGGTCAGCTACCTCGTCGCCCTGCACGAGCTCGGGCACCTGCTCTCCCCGGGGAACCGCTCGCTGCGCCAGCTCGAGCGCGAGGCGGACGCCTGGCGCTTCGCGCTGCGTCATTCGCTCGTCGAGCCGACACCGGCCACGGCGCGCTCGCTCCTGCGCAGCCTCGAGAGCTACCTCCTGCGCGCGCAGCGCCGCGCGGCCCTCGGGTACCGGACGAAGGCGCTCATCCCCAGCAGCGAGAGCTTCTTCTGGGGCGTTCTCGCCGAGCTGCGCGCGCTCGGCGGCTCTGCGACGAGCTGTTGACGTCGTGTCGCGAGCTGTGGGCCGGGGCCGGGCCGGGCATGCCCGGCCCCTAGACCCCTTAAGGCGACGCGTTTCCGGGCGGGGCAAGCCCCCGCCCCTACACACCCTTCCGTGAGGCTTTGCGGCGAGGTGCTCAGCCGCCGTAGAAGACGCGCTCGCCGAGGTCCCCGAGGGCGAGCGTCGTGTTGATGGTCTTGCCCTCTTGCTGGGTCGGCTTGAAGGAGTTCGTGGCGATGCCGCCCTGGCCCTTGCCGAGCACGTTCAACGCGAACGTCCCGACTCGCTGAGCGCGCGGTAGGTCTCCGAATCGGCCTTGACGCCCGCGACGACGAGCGGCGGCTCGAACGAGGCCTGCGTCACCGAGTTTGATCGTCGCGGCGGCGACCTTCCCGTCCTTCGAGGCGGCGGTGAGGACGTAGAGCCCGTACGGGATCATGCGCAGCGCGGTCTTTCTTGGCCTCGGTGTCCATCGTCCTCCCTCCTCGACCGTGGAAACAGCGTGGCGATACCCCTGGCGCGCGAGCCTCGGCTGACATGGACGGCCTCGAGGAGTCGCCACGCGAGCGCCTGCAGTGCGGCCGGATCTATGTCCTAATAGGACAGGTGCGGCGTTTTCTCACCACCGTCGCCCTCGCCGGCGCCCTCGCCGGCGTGCTCGCGGGCTGCACGGGGGCGGCCGACGCGGCGACCGTCCGGCGCGTCGTCGACGGCGACACGATCGTGCTCGCCAACGGCGCGCGCGTCCGGCTCCTGCAGATCGACGCGACCGAGCTCGGCTCGGGCGAGTGCTACTCGCGCAAGGCGGCGCGAGTACTGCGATCGCTGCTGCCCTCCGGCTCGCGCATCCGGCTTCGCGCCGACCCGCGCCTCGACCGCGTCGACGACTACGGACGGCTGCTGCGCTACGTGTTCCGGGGCTCGCTGAACGTCAACCTCGAGCTCGTGCGGCGCGGCGCGGCCACCGTCTGGTTCTACCGGGGCGAGCGCGGCCGCTACGCGTCGAGGCTCCTCGCCGCCGCCCGCCGCGCCCGCGCGGCGCGTCGCGGCATGTGGGGCTCCTGCCGGGTCGTCTGGAACCCCAACGGGCCGGCGACGACCCAGGGCGGCGGCAGCCCTCCCGCGCCCCCGCCCGACGCGGGAGGCGGCACGCAGGATGGATGCCATCCCAGCTACCGGCCGTGCCTGCCGATCGTCTCCGACCTGGACTGCGGCGAGATCGACGACGCTCTCAAGCCGATCACGGTCGTCGGCGACGACCCCTACCGCCTCGACGGCGACGACGACGGCGTCGGCTGCGAGCGTTACGCCTAGCGGCGTAACGCTAGTTAGCGTATAGAATAAGACGCCCATAGCTATGCGTAACCCGTTCCGCTACGGAGCGCTCGCGCTCGACGACGCCTTCACGGATCGAGAGGCCGAGATCCGTGTGCTGACGGCGGACATCCGCAACGGCCAGGACGTGGTGATCTTCGCGCCCCGCCGCTACGGCAAGTCATCTCTCGTATGGCGCGTCTCCCAGGAGCTCATCGCAGATCGCGTCCTTGTCGCGCAGGTGGATCTCATGACCGCGCCGACGAAGGCAAAGCTCGCCGAGAAGCTCGCCAAGACGGTCTACGAGGACGTCGCGTCTGCGCTCATGCGTGCGCGGGAGCGGCTCCGGATCTTCCGCGGCCTGCGCATCTCCCCCGTCGTGACGGTGAACCCCGAGGATGCATCGCTGAGCTTCAGCTTCGACGCGGAACGCCGGCCCGAGGACGTGGACGAGACCATCGAGCGCCTTCTCGAGCTGCCCGGCCAGCTCGCGGCCGAGCGAGGGCGCCAAGCCGCGCTCGTCCTCGACGAGTTCCAGGAGATCACGGCCATCGACGCCGCTCTGCCGCGCCTCATGCGCGCCGTGTTCCAGAGCCAGCCCGAGGTCGCTCACGTGTACCTCGGCAGCAAGCGGCACATGATGGAGCGGCTCTTCAACGACGAGAACGAGCCGTTCTGGCGCAGCGCGAAGCGGATGGAGCTGGGCGTCATCGCTCCGTCGCACTTCCGCGGCTACATCGGCCGGCGCTTCCAGGACACCGGCCGCTCGATCGCCGCCGACGCGCGCGACGCCCTGCTCGAGCTCACGGGCGGCCATCCGTACGCGACGCA
>CAZCIJ010000246.1:0-5185 GCA_964498265.1 uncultured Gaiellales bacterium
GCTTCACGCGTGAGTCGATGACCGTGGCGATGCAGGGTGATGGCGTCGATGTCCGGATCGAAGAGGCAGGTGGGATGGCGGTCGGAATCTTCAGTCTCCCCGCCGGAACCGACCTCCGTCCGCTTCTCAAGGGCCTGGAGGGGGATCTCTGTCAGTGCCCGCACTGGGGGTACATGCTGCAAGGTAGGCTGCGCATGCATACGCCTGACGGCCCGAAGGACTATGAGGCCGGCCAGGCATTCTACTGGGCGCCAGGCCATGCGCCAGAGGCGATCGAGGACACCGAGTATGTCGATTTCTCTCCAGCGGCGGAATTGCAGGCGGTTCTCGATCACGTGAAAGCACAGGCCGGGGCGTCCTGAGTTGTTCTCGACCGGCTCGCCCGCCGCGGACACAACACGCCAGCCACATCGCTGCTCGCGGCCCGCCACGGCACCCCGATCAACGACAGCTACCTCTGGCGCATCGTCAAGCGCCTCGCCCACCGCGCCAACATCAGACCCATCCACTGCACCCCCGCGCTTCAGCCAACCAGCGATCCCCCACAGGAGCCGATAGGCTTCCGTTCGCGAACAATGAGCCCAAGCTGAGTTAAGGAGCCGCCGCCCTCCCCACTGAGCTACGGGGGCAGCGGCTCACCGGGTAGCGGCCTGTCGTTGGGTGAGCGGCCTCGCCGTGAAACCGATCGATCGGGCGGCTCCTATCTGTTCAGGGTGTCTTGTCTTCCCGCGACGAAGGAGGTGAGGGCGATCATGCGGATCTCCCCGGACCCGATCACCGGAATCCCCGGGTGAGCGGTGGGTTGACCGGGGCGAGTGTCGTTGATCCCGGCGGGCCCGCAGGGCCCGCGGTGACGGCCGCGGAGGACGCTGCGGCCCCGAATTCGCCCGACCGATCGGTCGCGGCGACCGCTCGCGGGGCCGCGGATCGCCTCTCAGCGCCTCGATTCCGTCGGCGCCCGTCCGGAATGTCCCGCTTCGACCGTTCTCGGCGCTCTCTGGGTCGTCAACACCGGCAAGCGACGAACAGGAAATCCCTGCAAATCAGCATGCCGGGGGTGGGAGTCGAACCCACACGCCCCGAAGGGGCAGAGGGTTTTAAGCCCCCCGCGTCTACCGATTCCGCCACCCCGGCGGGTACTGTCTTCTACGTGCCTGGCTGCATCCCCTCGATCGGGATGCGCTCGGGACCCTTGAAGCGGTAGGCGTCCCGGAAGCTCGAGAAGGCGTTCTGGTCGAATCCGGGGCAGACCGCCAGGTGCGTCCACGCGGTCAGCGCGACCTTGTCCGACAGAGCATCCCCCGTGAGCGGCGCGACGAGCAAGCCCTGCGGATCGGAGTTGTACCAGGCGCGGATCTCGTCGACGGTTTCCTGCGGAACGTCCTCGCCGTAGCGCACGACGATCCCGCCGTGCTCGAGGTTGTGCGTCGAGCTGATGAAGGGCACCGGGCGCTCGTAGTAGCCCCAGAGCGCCCACTGCGGGTTGTGCGGCCCGCTGGTCGCGGGGTAGGAGTTGTAGGTGAAGCCCGCCTCGAGCGCCGTCACGTCGTTGCGGCCCTGATCGGGGAGGACCTCGTCGGTGCAGCCGGCGGCGGCGAGCGCCGACGAGGCGCTCGCATCCTCGCCCCCGCCCGTGAAGGCGAGGACGGCGACGACGACCGCGACGACCGCGACCACCGAGCCGAGCGCGACGACGAGCAGCCGCGTCCGGCGGGGCCCGCCCGGGCCCTTCTCGCCCCGGGACGATCGCGCGCGGGCAGCCTGCGCCTGACGCGGCTTCGCGACCTCGACCTTCCGCGGCGGGGTAGGAACGCGGCTCTTCTTGTTCGCCACGTGGGTCAGGGTATCAAGCTGGTATCCGCGACCCGCTGGCGAAGAAGGCGGCGACGGCCGACCGCTCGCCGACGACGGGGCAGGCCGGGAGCGCCGCCAGGAAGCGCCGCCCGTAGAGGCGGCTGCGAACGCGCGAGTCGAGGATGGCAACGACCCCGCGGTCCTCGCGGCTTCGGATCAGCCTCCCGAAGCCCTGCCGGAGCTGGAGGATCGCGCGCGGGACCGCCTCCTCGGCGAACCAGTCGCCGCCGCCGGCCTCGATCGCCTCGCAGCGTGCCTGGACGAGCGGATCGTCGGGAGGCGCGAACGGAAGCTTGTCGATCACGAGCAGCGACAGTGACTCGCCCGGCACGTCGACGCCCTGCCAGAACGTCTGCGTCGCGACCAGCACCGAGTCCACCTCGTGCCGGAAGCGCTCGAGCAGCCGCTCTCGCGGAGCCGCGCCCTGGCGCAGCACCGGGAAGGCGAGCTCGGCATCCAGACGGTCGGCGAGCTGCGCGAGGGCCCGGTACGAGGACGTGAGCACGAGCGCCCGGCCCCCCGACAGCGTGCAGAGCTCGACGACCTCCTCCCCCAGCCGATCGGCGTACCCCGACGCGCGCGGCTCCGGCATCCGCTGCGGCACGTAGACCAGCGCCTGCTCGTCGAAGCGAAACGGCGAGGGCAGCTGGGTCTCACGGGCCTTGTCCAGACCGAGCCTCCTCCGCAGGAACGGCGCCTCGAGCGTCGCCGAGACGAGGATCGCGGTGACGCCGCTCTCCCAGAGGGCCCCGCGCAGCGCGCCACCGACGTCGACGGGGGCGAACGCCAGGGCGCCGGGCTCGCTCCACGAGACGACGCCCTCCTCGAGCTCGAGACAGGCCCAGAGGTCCCGCTCCGCCGCCCGCGTTCTGCGTGCCAGCGCGTCCGCCTCCTCGCCCGCTCCCTCGAGACGCTCGGCGAGGGAGAGGAGGCAGGCGCCGAGCGCCGAGCCGGCGTCCAGCACGGGCTCCACGTCGGCCGGGCGCAGGCGCCGGCGGCCCCGGTGCGGCGCCACCGCCTCGACGACCTCGCGTCCGATCTGCTCGACCTCGTCGAGCAGCCGGGCCGGGCTCTGCTCCTCCCGCTCGCGCGCCCAGCGCTCCACGTCGCGGCACAGACGCCGAAGACCCGAGAGCGACGTCCGCCCGCCGAACCACTGGCAGGCGGCGTCCTCGAGCCGGTGGGCCTCGTCGAAGACGACGGCGTCGTGCTCGGGAAGCACGCCCGCCTCGGCGGCGCCGCGCCGCAGCCGCAGGGCCACGTCGGCGAGGTACAGCGCGTGGTTCGTGATCACGAGCTCGGCCGAGGCGGCCCGCTCGCGCGCTGCCTCCGAGAAGCACGATCCTCGCACGGCGCAACGCCGCCCCACGCAGCGCTCGCCGCCCACCGCGAGCTCGGTCCAGAGGCTGGAGCTGGGCTCGAACGGAAGCTCGGCGCGATCGCCCGTCTCGGTCGCGTCGATCCAGCTGCGCAGGGCCGCGTACTGCTCTGCGTCTTCCTCCGTCGCGAACAGCCCCGCGCCTCCGGGTCCCAGGAGCTCGAGGCCGTGCAGGCTGCGCCGGCAGAGGTAGTTCTCTCGCCCCTTCAGGAGCGCGCAGTCGACGTCCCGTCCGAGCGCCGCCGCCGCCGCGGGCACGTCGTTGGACAGGAGCTGCTGCTGGAGCGCCTTCGTCGCGGTCGCCACGACCACCCGGGCTCCCGACGCGAGCGCCGGGACGAGGTAGGCCAGGCTCTTGCCGGTGCCGGTGCCGGCCTCGGCGAGCAGGTGCTCCCCGGTCTCGAGCGCCCGGCCCACGGCGGCCGCCAGCGCGCCCTGCTCGGGGCGCTGCTCGTAGCCGGCCAGCACCTGCGAGAGTCGGCCCCCCGGCCCGAAGACCTGGTCCACTCGGGTGAGGCTAGACGATCGCGGAACGGCGTACGATGGCTGGCGCATGATCGTTCCCAGAATCGGCGCGATCTGCCTGCTGATCGGTTTCGGGTTTGCCGTCGCGTCGGTGGGCAGGCTCATGTACGTCGCCGCGCGCGAGGGCTACGCGAGCTGGGCGCCGGTCGCGCTCCTCCTGGCGCCGACGGCGATCCTCGGGCTCGCCTCGGCGATCCTCGTCCTACGGCGGCACCCGCTCGGCACGAGGCTTGCGCTGCCGTTCTGCGTCCTGTTGACGGCCACGGCCGTCATCACGCTCCTCTCCCTGCCGCCGGTGGGGCGGTTCCTCGACGACTACGAGCAGGCGGCGCTCGCGCGAGGCGTCGAGGTGCCCCCCTACCTGGCCGAGCAGGGAACCACCCCCGAGGAGTACGTGGAGAGCGAGACGAAGGACGTGCGCGTGCAGGGCACGATCGGCGCGCTCGCGCTCGTCGTCGTCTACGTCGCCACCGTCGTCCGCGGCAGCCGCGATCGCCTGGCGCGGATGGCGGCGAGCAGGGAGGCCCAGCCGAAGAGCCGAGCCGAGGCGAACGCCTGAGTGCGCCGCGCGCGCGGCCGGCTCGAGCTCTCCGCGCTCCGAGGCCGCGGAGCCGGCGCCTCGGGCCGGCCCAGGCTGCTGCCAGCCAGCGGAGTCTGCTCGGTCATCGCCTCCCGGGAGCCGAGCGCGCTCCGGGAGCGCCGGTCGCCCTGCCGTCCGACCAGAGCGCTAGCCTGTTATGCCCTTACACGGACGGCAGATGGAAGTCGCATTCCTCGTCATCGGACTCGCCGTAGGCGCCGCGGCCGCGTGGCTCGTCGCCCGCTCGCGGATCGCTGCGCTCTCCACGGAGCTCGCGCACGAGCGACAGGGCGCCGCGACTCAGGCCGCGGCGCACGAGCAGCTCGAGACCCGCCTCAAGGCGCTCTCGGCGGAGTTGCAGCGGGACGCACGCGAGGATCTCGAGAGCCGGCAGCGGGCCGTGGAGCGCATGGTCGCGCCCCTGAAGGACTCGCTCGAGAAGGTCACGACCGGCATTCGCGAGCTCGAGCGATCGCGCAGCGCCTCCCAGGGGGCCCTCAGCGCGCAGCTTCGAGACCTCGTCGACGCCAAAGCCCGCCTCCAGAGCGAGACGGCCAGCCTCGCCGCGGCGATGCGCTCGACGGGCGTTCGCGGTCGCTGGGGCGAGATGCAGCTACGCCGCGTCGTGGAGCTCACCGGGATGGTCTCCTACAGCGACTTCGTCGAGCAGCAGACGCTCAGCGCCGAAGGCCGCGTCCTGCGGCCGGACCTCGTCGTGCGACTGCCTGGCGGCCGGAACGTCGTCATCGACGCGAAGGTGCCCTTCGACGCGTACATCAGGGCGTCGAGGGCCGAGGACGAGGCGGGGCGCCGCGCACACCTCGTCGAGCATGCACGTGCGATTCGCG
>CAZCIJ010000247.1:0-5162 GCA_964498265.1 uncultured Gaiellales bacterium
GTGGATCCACACGTGCTGGGGGAATCCGAACATGCAGCGCGTGATCGATAACAATTCGTACGCAGCCTCACTCGAGATCTACATGGAACGGCTGCGCAGCGACGTCTGGACTCTCGAGATGAAGGACCGCAGGTTTGAAGACATCGAGTTGTTCCAGCAGTACAAAGGCAAGACATGGCCCAAGAAGGTGGCTATCGGCGTGATCAGCCACCGCACGCTTCAGGTGGAGTCGGCGGACGAGGTCGCGCAAGACATCCGCCACATCCTCGACTTCATCGACCCCGAACACCTTGTGCTCTCGACCGACTGTGGCTTCGGGCGGCAGGGCTGTGACCGTACCATCGCCTTCCACAAGACCGTGTCACTCGTCCAGGGCGCCAACATCATCCGCTACGAACTCGGCGGCGAACCGCGGGCTATCCCAGCCGAGGACGCGACTCTACAGATCAATGCGCCCACACAAGTGACGAGGCTCTGACACACCTCCAAGACCTGTCGCTGACCGAGGCACCGCGCCGTCCTGTACCCGATGGCGCTCGCATGGGTTGTGACCTTTGATGCGTCAAGCAAGGATCGGATGCAGCAGATGGAGCGCGAGATGCGCGAGGACGAGCGGCCGGAGGGACTCCCGGCCTCGGAGATTCTCGTTCTCCATGACCGTGAGGCCGACACGTCACTCGTCATCCTCCCTCCTCCGCGGTTGAGGGCGCGATCTCGGACATAGACCGTGGCACCGCGGCCGTTGTCTGTATTTGACGCTTGCGGACCGACGTGCCCGCTCCGGGTTCCGTCGTTAGGAGACCGAGTCGCGGAACGCGACCGCCTCGGCTGCGATCGCGACTGCCTCCTCGACCGGCAGAATCGGCGCGACCTGGAAGCTCAGCCATGGCGTCCATGGGGCGGTCGTGCGAGCGAGCGTCGCCACGCTGTCGGCCTCGACGATCGCCACGCCGCCAGTCCCGTCGGCGAAACCGTAGAACCCCTGGAAATTAGCGCCCGCGGGTGGCTGCCACTGCTGGAACACGCTGAGCGAGCGCCTCTCGGACTCCTCGCTCTGATCCGTGAACCGCCAAGTCACATGGAACAACATTGCCGCTCCCTTCCGACATTCTCGAGTTCGGCGATTACACACCCAGCCGCCAGTGGGCGTCAACCCCAGGCGCGCCGACAGCAGCGAGTGCCCTTTGGGGAGCATTGCCGGGACCTCCGTGCTGTGGATGAGGACGACCGTTCAGGCATGGTCCATCGGCGCTCCTACAGTCCGTCGTGCAGAAGGCTCGCAGGTCCGGCTGTCGGACCGTTCGTGTCGACGACGAACGAAACCTCGACGCACTGCGTTTCTACCAGCGACGTGGATTCCGCCCGCGCGAGCTTCGCCGCGGCGCGGTCGACGTGACATGGGCGCCGCTGAAGCCCGAGCTGCCGCGGCAGGGCCCATACGGCATCCCATGCGCGACGAGTTCGACCTCGAGCTCAACATCCACGAGGGAGATGAGGGCCAGCTCCAGCTGACTCCACGACCGCCGATCCGTCTCGGGCGGCGGCGCTGCCGCGGGGATCCTGCGAGGTCTCCCGTTTGCGCCGCGGCTGGCGTTCTTCTCCGCCAAAACGGGGTACGGGCCCAGGCGGGGCCGTGCGGCTTGGCGTTCTCGCCGGTGTTCACCACGGGCTGCGGCTCTCTGGGCGGGTGATCTTGAAGCCCGGCGCGCGCCGACCGCTGAGCCTGGGCCGAGCTTTGGCGCCCACCCGTTCGGCAGGCTCGTCGATGGTGGCGATTCTCGTGCGGCAGGCCAGGTCGGGTGGTCAGCCTGCTGGTGGGATGTTGAGGTGTGTGCGGAAGAGGTTGCCGGGGTCGTATTTGGACTTGAGGGCGGCGAGCCGGTCGTAGTTCGCGCCGTAACCTGCTTTGACGAGCGCTTCCTTCTCCTCGATGAGCCCGGGGAAGTTGAGGTAGAGCCCGCCGGTGGAGTATTTCTCCAACGCCTGCCAGAACTGCCGGCCCCAGGCGATCGCCTGCTCGGTCTGGGTGGGATCGGTCCAGTTGACCTCGCCGGTTACGAGGTAGGAGGCGTCGCGACCGCTGTAGGCAGTGTCGGTCTCCGGGACTCGGCTCATCGCGCCGCCGTGATGCCAGATGGGAATGTCGGTGATCGGAGTGGGACGGCGACCTGCGAAGTCCACGATCTCATCGATCGCCTCCTGCGACAGCTCGTTGAGAGCCCGCGACTTCCAGTAGTAGAACTGCCCTTTCGGGAAGAGCGGGTCGAAACCGCTCTGAAGACCCACCCAGGGCCAGGGCCCGCTCAGGTCGATCAGGGGCTCGGCGAGCTCCCGCAGCGGCTTCACGACCTGCTCTCCCTGCTCGACCGGGCCGACGTACGGGGCGGCCACGATGACAACCGGCTCTCCGTGCACCTGCGGCGGGAACGGGTCGTGCGCGGGAACGCTCCAGAGGATGGCGAGCGAGCTCACCTCCTCGGGCGCCGTTGCCATGAAGTCACGCCACGCCGGCAGTACCGTCCGCGCCGCCTCGAGCGGGTAGAAGCAGGCGCAGACCATCACCATCGGGCCGACCGGGTGCGCCTGGAACTCGAACGAGGTCACGACCCCGAAGTTACTGCCGGCCCCACGAACGGCCCAGAACAGGTCTTCGTTCTCGGTCGCGCTCGCCCGCCGCAGCTGACCGTCGGCCGTGACGATATCGACCGAGACGAGGTTGTCGATCGACAGGCCATGCTTGCGCCGCAAGTGGCCGGCACCCCCATGGAGCGTCAAACCGGCGACGCCCGTCGTCTAGACGACCCCGCCTGGCACCGCGAGCCCAGACAGCTGCGTGTCACGATCAAGGTCGGCCCAGGTCGCGCCGCCCTGAGCGCGCGCCGTGCGTGCGGCAGGCTCGACCTGGACGCCGCGCATGAGCGACAAGTCGATTACGAGGCCGCCGTCGTTCATCGCGTTGCCAGCCACGTTGTGTCCGCCGCCCTTCACCGACAACAGCAGCCCCCGCTCACGCGCGAAATTCACCGCCTCCACCACGTCCGCGGCACCCAGGCAATGCACAATGAGCGCGGGCCTGCGATCGATCAGACCGTTCCACAGCGCACGCGCCTCGTCGTATCCGCCATCCCCCGGCAGCAGCACACGCCCGCCGACGCTCCCGACGAGTCCCCCCACCGCCTCCGCGTCAAGCGCAACCTCGACCGCCGTCCCTTCCGCCATCACATCCTCCCGCTCATCGTTACGGGAGAAGCATACGAGCACCAAACGCCTCACGTGTCTCGATCTCGTGAGAACGCGCCGAAATGCGTCCGCAAGAGTGCAACCAGCGGAGAGTCCGCCGGGCACGCCCTAGCCGACCGTGAGCACGAGTGCTCCGAGCGCGATCATCGCCAGGCCCAGTGCGATGTAGACAGCCTCGGTCGTCGTCCACGAAGGCTGGTTGAGGATTGCGATCTCGACCGCGACGTAACCGGTGAGCATCGCCCCTGCGATGATCGAGACGATCGCGCCCACCTCCGCGTCGACGATCGTGGCGGCGATGGCCAGCGCTGCGCCGCCGCCCACGCACACGGCCAGGATCAGTCCCGGGCCGACGAAGCTCTTGAAGGGCGTGCCCTTGAGATAGTCGAGCGGGAACCGGCCCTCCTCCAGCCCAGTGACCAGCGCGATCCCGCCCCCGATCGCGGTCACGGCAACGAACGCATCCAGGGCCAGCATCGCGATCCGCAAGCCGCTCATCCTGCCTCCTTCGGATAGCATTCATGCCCTCGTGGCGGGCCACCCGATCCTTGCCGCCCTCTACGACCAGCTGCTTGCCGGGAACGAGAAGGCGGGCTTGCGCGAGCTGCGCGCCGACATCGTCGGGTCCGCGAGCGGGCGCACGCTCGAGATCGGCGCCGGGACGGGCCTCAACCTCGAGCACTACGGCACCGGCGTCACGGAGCTCGTGCTGGCCGAGCCGGACCCGCACATGGCCAAGCGGCTTCGTCGCAAGCTCGAGACGGGCCGTCCTCCGGTCGGCTCCGTCGAGGTCGTCGACGTCGCAGCGGGAGAGCTGTCCTTCCCCGACGCGAGCTTCGACACGGTCGTGAGCACGCTCGTGCTCTGCACCGTCCCCGACGCCGGGCGGGCGATGCGCGAGATCGTCCGCGTGCTTCGGCCGGGAGGGACGTTTCGCTACATCGAGCACGTTCGCGACCGGCCGGGAACTCGGCGCGCACGGTGGCAGGATCGTCTCGAGCGACCGTGGGGCAGGCTCGGCGGAGGCTGCCACCCGAACCGCGACACCGGCCGGCTGATCGCCGAGGCGTTCGATGTCCCCGAGCCCGACCACGGTCGGCTTCCCGGGTCCCGCGTCGACTATCTCGTGAAGCCGATGATCGCCGGCGCGGCCGTCCGGTCCTGAGCGCCGGCGACGTCCGAGCGCCCCCGAATCGACGGCCGAGCCACGCGACGACCCGCTCGGGCTGCTCGTTCGGCCCTCACTTCAGGTGGGCGTCGAAGAAGGAGACGATGCGGCGCCGCGCGTCGCCGGCGGAGGGCTCGTGGTAGCCGGAGTGGACCAGCTTGCCCATCACGAGCGCCCACCTCGGCATCTCGGCTGGGTCGTGCCGGTTGAGGAAGGCGTGCCCGGCGTCGGCGTAGACCTTGACGTCGTGCTGCACGCCGTTGGCCGCCAGCGCGCGCTCGAGTAACTCCGGGGCCTTGCGCAGCGATGAGTCCTTGGCGCCGTAGCTGCCGACGATCGGGCAGGCGTCGGCGAGCAGCGCCACGGCGTCCTTGGGAACGCCCCCGTAGTTGACGCTCGAGGCCCCGTAGTCCCCCATCGAGGAGAGCAGAAGGGCAAAGCCTCCGCCCAGGCAGAATCCGATAACGCCGATCCTGCCGGTGCAGTCCTCGCGATCGGCAAGCCAGGCCCGGGTCGCCTCGAGGTCGTTGAACACCCCTCCTCGGCGTGCGGCCGCCTGACGGATCACGGCGAGCAGGCACCGGGCCCTGCTTCCCCAGTAGTAGAGGTCCGGCGCGGCCGCGACGTATCCCTCGCTCGCGAGCCAGTCTGCCTGGCGTCGCAGATCGCCGGTCATACCGAGGGCGTCGTGGACGACCACGACGCCCGGCCAGGGTCCCGCGCCCTGCGGAGCGGCGACGTAGACCGGCATCTC
>CAZCIJ010000248.1:0-5151 GCA_964498265.1 uncultured Gaiellales bacterium
AGACCCAGGTAATAGCGTGCGACGCCGTTGTCGCCGTCACGGCTCAGCGCGGCACCCTGTTCGGGCAGAGGGCGCCGATCGGCGCGCCGACCCCGACGCCGGAAGGACCCGCAGATGCGTGATGTCGTGATCGTCGGGCGAGCTGACCTTGACGATCTCGTTGTCCTGGACGTGCAGCGTGAGGTTGCAGCCCACGCCGCAGTACGGGCAGATCGTCTCCGTCGTCGACTGCCGGGACGGGTCCCAGGTTCCCTCCGCCCGCATGTCGTACTCGGACTTGAAGATCAGCGCTCCGGTGGGACAGACCGCGATGCAGTTGCCGCAGTACACGCACGCCGAGTCCGGGAGCGGCGCGAGGTACTCGGTCGAGATGCGAGCGTCGAAGCCGCGCCCGGCAACGGCGATAGCGAAGGTGTTCTGGTACTGCTCGCCGCAGGCGTCGACGCACTTGTAGCACAGGATGCACTTGGAGTAGTCGCGGACGTAGAGCTCGTTGTCGACCTTGGCGGGCGCCGCCACGGTCGCGGCGGTCGCCCCGTCGGGCTCCGCGTGGTGGCCGGGACGGCGTCGCTCGCGATCGGGATCGGCCGGCGCGGGAGGGCCGTAGCGCTCCGGCTTCGCCTCGTAGCGCGCGAGGTACTCGGGGACGTTCGGCGCGATGGAGAGGTCGACGGACGAGGCGAGGAGCTCGAGCACCATCCTGCGGCTGCGGCGCACGCGATCGGAGTCGGTCCTGACCACCATCCCGGGCTCGACCTTGCGCGAGCAGGCCGGGACGAGCGTGCGGGATCCCTCGAGCTCGACGACGCAGACACGGCAGACGTTGGCCGGCGCGAGCGTCGGGCCGAAGCAGAGCGTCGGCGTGTCGATCCCGACGCGCGAGCACGCGTCGAGGATCGTCGATCCCTCGAACACGCGGACGGGCTCGCCGTCCACCTCGAGCTCGACCATGCGCTGGGCGGTCAGGAGCTGCGCCGACTGCATCTCATTCCCTTCCGTCGAAGACGCCGAGACGGTCGATCGCCGACTCGACGGCGCTGGACGCAGTCTGCCCGAGGCCGCAGATCGACGCGTCGCGCATGCACTCCCCGATCTCGCCGATCAGGGCCAGCTCGTCCGCGACGCTCCCGCGCGGCTTGTCGCGGAGCAGGCGCGCGAGGGCCTCTTCCTGCCGCACGGTTCCGACCCGGCACGGCACGCACTGGCCGCACGACTCGTCGCGGAAGAAGGCCGCGATGCGCATCAGCATGCGCCTGAGGTCGACCGTCTCGTCGAAGGCCATGATCACGCCCGAGCCGAGCGACACGTTCGCCGCTCGCGCGTCCTCGAAGGTGAGCCGGACGTCGAGCTCGCCGGGTCCGACGAAACCGCCTGCAGCCCCTCCCACGAGAACGGCCTGGAGGCGCCCCCCGCCTGCGACGCCGCCGGCGAGCTCGAGCAGGTCGCGCAGCGTCGCGCCGAACTCGACCTCGTAGACCCCCGGGCGCTCCACGTGGCCGGCCAGACAGAAGAGCTTCGGCCCGGTCGACGTCTCGGTCCCGATCCCGGCGTAGGCAGGACCGCCGAGGGCGAGCACCTCGAGCACGTTGACGAGCGTCTCGACGTTGTTGACGACGGTCGGCTTGCCGTACAGCCCCGAGACGACGGGAAACGGCGGCTTGTTGCGCGGCTCGCCGCGGTAGCCCTCGATCGAGTTGAAGATCGCCGTCTCCTCGCCGCAGATGTAGGCGCCGGCGCCCTTGCGCACCTCGATGTCGAACGAGAACCCTCGTCCGAGGATGTCCTCGCCGAGGAAGCCGTGCTGCCGCGCCTCCGCGAGGGCGTGCGCGAGCAGCTCGAGGGATCGCGGGTACTCGCCGCGCAGGTAGAGGTACCCGCGGGCGCAGTTGGTCGCGTAGCCGGCGATCGTCATCGCCTCGACGACGGCGTACGGATCGCCCTCCATGAGCACGCGATCCTTGAACGTGCCCGGCTCGGACTCGTCGGCGTTGCAGACCAGGTAGTGAGGCTGCGCCGGCTGGCGCGCGACAGCGTCCCACTTCCGGCCCATGGGAAAGGCAGCTCCCCCACGCCCGACGAGCCTCGAGTCCATCACCTCGCGGAGCACGCCCTCCGCTCCGAGCTCGAACGCCCGCCGGAGCGCGGCATAGCCGCCGTGTGCACGGTAGTCGTCGAGGCTGCGCGGATCGACCACGCCCACGCGCCTGAGCAGGCGAAGCCCCGGGTCGCCCTGCTGGGGAACGCCGGCCGTTCGGCTCCCGCCGACATCCCCGCCTGCGAGCCCTCGCAGGACGGTTTCCGCGTCGGTCGGAGCGAGCACCTGCTCCGCGGGCGCCTCGCCGGCGTCGGTGAGCAGCGCGGCCGGCGCCCGGTCGCACTGGCCCAGGCACGGGCTCCGCAACCACGCGGCCGCCGCGTCGTCCCCGGAGGAGTCCTCCGGCCCGAAGCGCCGCTCGAGCTCGGCGATGAGCGAATCCGAGCCGTGACACTTGCAGGCGATGTCGTCGCAGACGTGGAGGATGCGAGGCGGCCGCGGCTCGACCGAGAGGAGCGCGTAGAACGTGGCGACGCCGTAGGCGTCGGACGGCGGCACGGTCAGGCGCTGGCAGACGTAGCTCAGCGCGCCGGGGCTGATCCAGCCGACGTGCTCCTGCACGGCCTGCAGCGCGGGCAGGAGCAGGTCGCGACGCGCGCGTGCGGCGTGCCCGCCGACGGCGACGCGGCCGTCGACGGAAGCCTCGCGCCTGCCGCCCTCCCAGCCCGTGCCAGCCGTTCCGAGCAGGCCGTCGACGGCAGCACGCTCGGCCTCCGTGGCCGTCGCCTGGAGGAGACGAAGATCCATCCGGGGTCAGGAGCCGCGAACGGCGGCCACCGGCTCCTCGATGCGCTCTCGCTCCTCGGCTCGGTCCGGAACGATCTTCTCGACGCGGATGGCCGCCGCCTTGAACTCGGCCGTCCCCGACTTGGGGTCGGTGGCGTCGATGGTCAGCACGTTCGTGTCGACGGTGTCGGGGAAGTGGAGGGTCATGAAGGTGAGACCGGGTCTCAGGGAAGCGTCGATGCGGACCGGGACGTCAACCGTACCGCGCCGAGACGAGACGCGGGCGACCTCGCCGTCCTCGAGCAGCAGGCGCTCGGCGTCCTCGGGAGAGACGTCGAGCGACTCGCCCCGATGGAGGGGCGATCCGTAGAGGTTCGACTGCACCCCGGTGTTGTACGACTCGAGCCGCCGCCCCGTCGTGAGCCGGATCGGATACTCGGCGTCGAGAGCCTCGTACGGGGGGATGTACTCGACGACGCTGAAGGGCGCCGGCGGGCCCTCGCGCGGCTCCTTCCAGAGCCGGCCGTGCAGGAATGGCGAGCCCGGGTGGCTCTCGTCCGGGCAGGGCCACTGAATGCCGCCGAGCTGCTCGAGCCGCTCGTAGCTCATGCCGCGATGCATCGGGCTCAGGGAGCGTAGCTCGTCCCAGGCCTCAGCCGGCGTCGGGCCGCCCCAGTCGTAGCCGAGCCTGCGCGCCAGCTCTGCGATGATCCAGATGTCGTCGCGCGCCTGGCCGGGGGGATCGAGCGCCTTGCGCACCCGCTGGACGCGACGCTCGGAGTTCGTCACGGTGCCCTCCGACTCGCACCAGGAGGCCGAGGAGGGGAAGACGACATCGGCCATCTCCGCCGTCTTCGTGCCGATGATGTCCTGCACGATCAGGCAGTCGAGCTCTGACAGGAGCCTGCGGGCGCGATGGATGTCGGCCTCCGACTGCGCGGGGTTCTCGCCGATCACGTAGAGCGTCCGCACCTCGCCGCGCTCCATGGCGTGGAACATCTGCGTCAGGTGCCACCCGTACTGGGGATGGACGGGCCGGCCCCACGCGGACTCGAAGCGCGCTCGCGCGTCGGCGTCCCGCTCGATGTCCTGGAAGCCCGGGAGCTTGTTCGGGATCGCCCCCATGTCGCCTCCGCCTTGGACGTTGTTCTGCCCGCGGAGCGGATTGAGGCCGGAGCCGTACCGGCCGACGTGGCCGGTGAGCAGACCGAGGTTGATGAGCGCGAGGACGTTGTCGACGGCGTTGTGGTGCTCCGTGATCCCGAGCGTCCAGCAGATCTGGGCCCGATCGGCGCGTGCGTACGCATGGGCGATCTCGCGAATCGTCGCCGCGGGCACGCCGGTGAGGCGCTCGCCTTCCTCGAGCGTGTACGGCTCGACGGAGGCCGCGTAGGCCTCGAAGCCTTCCGTCGCGCGCTCGATGAAGGCATGATTCGCGAGCCCCGCGTGGATGATCTCGCGGGCCATCGCGTTCGAGAGCGCGATGTCGCTCCCCACGTCGATTCCGAGCCACGTGTCCGCCCACCGGGCGGACGACGTGCGGCGCGGGTCGATCACGAAGAGGCGTGCGCCGGCGTGGACGCCCTTGAGGACGTGGTGGAAGAAGATCGGATGCGTCTCGCGGGCGTTCGAGCCCCAGAGAAGGATCACGTCCGTCTCTTCGATCTCCCTATAGGACGACGTTCCGCCGCCCGCTCCAAACACCGTCGCCAGACCGACGACGCTCGGTGCGTGTCAGGTGCGGTTGCAGCTGTCGATGTTGTTCGAGCCCATGACCTGGCGAGCGAACTTCTGAGCGACGAAGTTCATCTCGTTCGTCGCCTTCGAGCAGGAGAACAGCCCGAAAGACGTCGTCGCATCCCGGTCGCGAGCCCGTGCGAGCCCTGCCGCGGCGCGATCGAGCGCCTCGTCCCACGTCGCAGGACGCAGCTCGCCGGCCTCGCGCACGAGCGGCACGGTCAACCTCCCTCTGTCCATCCGATCTCACCTCCTTCCAGCGCGAGTCGGTCCCTCCGATTCTACGTCGCCCTGCCTCGCGCCCGGGCGCGGAATGGGTCTTCGGACAGGCCCCTAGCGGCGATCCTCGATCGGCACGAACGTGCGCTTGCCTGCGCCCGTGTAGATCTGCCGTGGGCGCGCGATCCTCTGCTCGGGGTCGGTGAGCATCTCCTCCCACTGCGCGATCCAGCCGGGGAGGCGGCCCAGGGAGAAGAGCACCGTGAAGTAGTCCGTCGGATAGCCCATCGCCTGGTAGATGAGGCCGGAGTAGAAGTCGACGTTCGGGTAGAGCTTGCGGCTGACGAAGTACTCGTCCTCGAGGGCGATCTTCT
>CAZCIJ010000249.1:0-5145 GCA_964498265.1 uncultured Gaiellales bacterium
GGATCGGCTCGATCCCGCTCGGCGGGTACGTGAAGATCCCGGGGATGCATCGCCCCGCGGCGCGGGACGCGGAGGCGCACTTCTCCACGACGCTCGAGGAGGCGCCGTGGGTGCGACCGGAGTTCAACGCCGTCCGCCGGGCGCTCGAGGCGGATGAGCTCGAGGAGGCCGAGGCGGGGCTGCCCGAGCTGCAGTCGGCGATCGAGCGCAGCGACCTCTCGGAGCGAGCGCGGCGCAGCGCCGAGCGCGGGCTGACGGAGATCGGAGACGGGCTCGCCCCTGATGCCTACTGGCGAGCGCCCGCCTGGAAGCGGATCGCCGTCATCTCCGCCGGACCGGCCGCCAACCTCGTCTTCGCGGTTGCGATGCTCGCCGTCGTCTTCGCCCTCGGCGTCCCGGCCGGAGCCACGCGCGAGGTGGAGCAGGTCACCTCTGACTCGCCGGCCGCCTCGGTCGGTCTCCAGCCGGGCGACGTGATCCTCGCGGTCGACGGGCAGCAGACGCCTCAGTTCCAGGAAATCTCCGACGCCATTCGCGGCAGCGGCGGCGAGCCGATCACCCTTACGGTCCGGCGAGGCGGGGAGGCGGTGACGCTCGGCCCGGTGCGGCCGGAGCTCATCGACGGGCGCTACCGGGTCGGGTTCATCCCGGTGCCGTTCTACAAGGAGTACGGCCCTCTCACGGCGGTCGGGCGGGCGTTCGAGCAGACGGGCGAGGCAACGGCCACGATCTTCAAGGCGCTCGGCGGCATCGTCACCGGCTCGACGCGCGACGAGGTCTCGAGCGCGGTCGGCATCGTCGAGCAGTCCTCCGAGATCCTCGACGTCGGATTCCGTTACTACCTCGGCGTGCTGGCGCTCATCAGCCTGTCGCTTGCGCTCCTCAACCTGCTGCCGCTGCTGCCGCTCGACGGCGGCCACATCGCCTTCTCGCTCGCGGAGCGAATCCGCGGGCGGGCCATCCCGCGCGAGGCGTACGAGCGCGCGTCGATGGTCGGCATCGCCCTCGTCCTGGTGCTGTTCTTCATCGGCCTCTCGAACGACATCGAGCGCATCCGCGGGGGCTAGGGGGCTGTCCGGAAACCACGCCACGCCCGGAGGCGGCGCGCGAGTCCCGAACGCACCGAGGTTTCTGGACAGCCCCCTAGACGATTCTGGCGCTGCCGCTAGAGTTTGCGCGATGGCGAGCAAGCACCAGATCTCGGTCGGCGGGGTTCCGATCGGCGCCGGTGCGCCTGTGGTCGTGCAGTCGATGACGCTGACGTATACACACGACGTCGACGCGACGATGGAGCAGATCGGCCGGCTTGCCTCGGCCGGCTGCGAGCTGGTGCGCGTGGCCGTGCCCAAGATCGAGGACGCCGACGCCCTCAAACGGCTCGTCTACCTGAGCCCGATCCCGGTCATCGCGGACATCCACTTCAACGCGTCGCTCGCCCTGCGCGCGATCGACGCAGGCGTGGCGAAGGTGCGTATCAACCCGGGCAACATCGGGGGGCCCGACAGGGTGGCCGAGGTCGTGCAGGCGGCCAAGGCGGAAGGCGTCCCGATGCGGATCGGCGCCAACTCCGGGTCTCTCCCGAAGCACCTCGTCGAGCTCGCCCAGCGGGACACGGCAGCGGCCCTCGTCGAGGAGGCGCTCGAGCAAGTGCGGCTGCTCGAGTCCCTGGACTACCACGACTTCGTCATCTCCGTGAAGTCGAGCTCGGTGCCGACGATGATCCGGGCCTACAGGATGCTCGCGGAGAAGGTGCCGTACCCGCTCCACCTCGGCGTCACCGAGGCCGGGCCGCCGCCCGCCGGCTCGATCAAGAGCGCGGTCGGCATCGGCTCGCTGCTCATGGACGGGATCGGCGACACCGTTCGCGTGTCGCTGACCGCCGACCCCGTCCAGGAGGTCGAGGCCGCCTACGACATCCTCAAGTCGCTCGGGCTGCGCGAGCGCGGACCCGTGATGATCGCCTGCCCCTCCTGCGGCCGCGACAACGTCGGCGTCGAGAAGCTCGCCGCGGCCGTGGCCGAGCGGATGCGCACGTACGCGGAGACATTCGAGGTCGCCGTGATGGGTTGCGCGGTCAACGGCCCCGGAGAGGCTGGGGACGCAGACTTCGGCATCGCCGGCGGCCGGGACGTCGGCTTCGTCTACGCGCACGGGCGCGTGCTGAAGAAGGTGTCGTCCGACATCCTGATCGACGAGCTCTTCCACGAGATCGACAGGTGGATCGAGGCGGGCATGCCGCGGCCGAAGCGGCTGAAGCTCGCGAAGCCGGCGGCAGTGATGATGGCAGAGGCGGCTCAGCGTCCGGTCGAGCAGCCCGCCGAGCAGCCGGCGTAGCGACCGCCGCCGCGCAGGGCTTCCGTGCGGGCATCCCAGCTCTTCATCCCGACGCTCCGGGACGACCCGGCCGACGCCGAGGCCCTGAGCCACCGGCTGCTCGTACGTGGCGGCTTCATCCGCGCCGTCTCGGCAGGCTTCTACACGTTCCTGCCCCTCGGCTGGCGCGTGCACCAGAAGGCGGTTCAGATCGTCCGTGAGGAGATGGACCGCATCGGGGCCCAGGAGCTGCTGATGCCGGTGGTGGCGCCCGCCGAGCTGTGGCAGGCGACCGGGCGCTACGGGATCCCCGAGCTGTACAAGGTCGAGGACCGCACCGGCAAGCCGTTCGTCCTCGCCATGACGCACGAGGAGACGGTGACGTTCCACGCTCGAGAGATCCAGTCCTACCGCGATCTGCCGCAGATCCTCTACCAGTTTCAGACCAAGGAGCGCGACGAGCCCCGGCCCCGGGGGGGCCTGCTGCGCGTCCGCGAGTTCGTCATGAAGGACTCGTACTCCTTCGACGCCGACGAGGAGGGTCTCGACGCGAGCTTCCGCCTGCACACGCAGGCGTACGAGCGGATCTTCGAGCGCTGCGGCCTGCAGTTCCACGCCGTCCAGGCCGAGTCGGGGATGATGGGGGGCAGCGAGTCGGTCGACTACCTCGCGCCGTCCGGGTCGGGCGAGAACACGCTCGTGACGTGCGAGCGCGAGGACTACGCGGCCGATCTCGAGATCGCGCGCGGGGTCCCGCGACGCCCGGCGTTCCCCGAGCGCCTGGAAACGCCGCAGGAGGTCGAGACGCCGGGCGTGACGACGATCGAGGACGTCGCGAAGCTGCTCTCGGTCGACGCCGCGGCCACGTCGAAGGCGATGCCCGTCGTGGCCGACGGCAGGGTCGTGCTCGCCCTGGTGCGCGGGGACGATCGCCTCGACGAGCAGCGAGTCGCCGCGGTGCTCGAGGCCGAGGTGCGTCAGGCGACGGAGGCCGAGATCCTCGAGGCGTTCGGCGCCGACCCCGGCTCTCTGGGTCCGGTGGGGTTCGGCGGGGAGATCGTCGCCGACGAGGCCCTGCGCGACGGCCAGTTCGTCGCCGGAGCGAACCGGACAGGCTGGCACCTGCGCGGCGTCGAGGCCGGTCGAGACTTCCAGCCCCGTTTCGCCGATCTCCGCGAGCCGCGACAAGGTGACGCGTGCGTGCGCTGCGGCGGGTCCCTTCGCTTCCAGACCGCGATCGAGGTCGGACACGTCTTCAAGCTGGGCACGCACTACTCGGTGGCGCTCGGCGCGACGTACCTCGACGCCGCAGGCAGTGAGCGACCGATCCAGATGGGCTCCTACGGAATCGGCCCCGGCCGGATCATGGCGGCTGCGGTCGAGCAGAACCACGACGAGCACGGCATCGTGTGGCCGCGGCCGCTCACCCCGTACGACGTCCACGTGGTGGCGATCGGCGCCGCCGGGCCGGAGGCGATGCACGTCGCCGAGCAGGCATCCGACGGCCTCGAGCGGCAAGGCCTGTCCGTCCTCCTCGACGACCGCGACCGCCGGCCGGGCGAGAAGTTCGCCGACGCCGACCTCATCGGCTGCCCGCTGCGCGTGACCGTCGGCAAGAAGGCGCTCGAGGACGGGCGCGTCGACCTCCGCGACCGGCGGACCGGGAGTGAGGAGCGAGTTGTCCCCGGGGAGCTGCCCCTGCGAGTGCGTACTCTTTGGGAGGCTCTCCGATGACGAGACGGCGCTTCAGCGAGAAACCCTTCGGCGAGACGATCACCGAGCTCATGCACGAGCAAGGCGTCACCTACCGAGCGCTCGCGCAGAAGACGGGGCTCTCGGCCGGGTACCTCAACCACATCGTGCACGGGAATCGGCCTGTGCCCTCGGACGACGTCATCGAGACGCTCGCCTCTGCGCTCGGCGTCGAGCCCGAGCACTTCCGCGAGTTCCGGATTCGCTCGATCACGGCACGCCTCGAGGAGATGCCGGAGCTCGTCGACCGCCTCTACCGGCGGCTGAGCTAGCCGCCGCCGGTCAGACCCGCAAGCGGTAGGCTTGTCCTCTCCGCGAGGGCAAGGAGACCGATCGATGAGCAAGAAGACGAAGTACCTCCTCCGCGAGAAGGACATCCCGAAGGCCTGGTACAACATCCAGGCCGATCTCCCGCAGCCGCTGCCGCCCGTCATCCATCCCGGCACGGGCGAGCCGATCGGTCCGGACGACCTCGCGCCGCTGTTCCCGATGGCGCTGATCGGTCAGGAGGTGAGCCGCGAGCGGTGGATCGAGATCCCCGACCCGGTCCGGGACGTCTACCGGCTCTGGCGGCCGACGCCCTTCTACCGGGCGCGGCGCCTGGAGAAGGCGCTCGATACGCCGGCGCACATCTACTACAAGTACGAGGGCGTCTCGCCGGCCGGCTCGCACAAGCCGAACACGGCGGTGGCGCAGGTCTACTACAACAAGGTCGAGGGCGTCACCAGCCTGGCGACGGAGACCGGCGCAGGCCAGTGGGGAAGCGCACTCGCGATGGCGTGCTCCCTCTTCGACCTCCAGTGCGACGTGTACATGGTGAAGGTGTCCTACCACCAGAAGCCGTACCGGCGGAGCATGATGGAGGCGTTCGGCGCGCAGGTGACGCCGAGCCCGTCCGAGAAGACGAGCTCGGGTCGGTCCGCGCTCGAGAAGGACCCCGACTCGCCGGGCTCGCTCGGCCTCGCGATCTCAGAGGCCGTCGAGGTCGCCGCGACGAGCGGCGGCCGCACGAAGTACAGCCTCGGCTCGGTGCTGAACCACGTGCTCATGCACCAGACCGTGATCGGCCTCGAGACGCTC
>CAZCIJ010000250.1:0-5141 GCA_964498265.1 uncultured Gaiellales bacterium
TCGATCCCTTTGCGCGCGGCCACGCGCTCGAGCGCGCGCGCGTACTTCTCGACGGCGAAGATCTTCGGACCGGCCGAGGCGAACACGATGCGCGAGCGCTCGCGGACGCCGCTCCGGCGGAAGTGCTCGTCCGCCAGGTAGGCGATCTTCTGTGCCGCCCCCGGGCACTTGATCGGCGTGGCGGGGAACGTGAACACGGCGGTGCCCCCGCCGAAGTCGCGGATCAGCTCCCAAGTCCGCTCGGCGTGCTCGTAGCTCCAGATGCTCGAAACGCCGTTCTCGCCCAGGGTCTCCGGGAGCCCCCGCACCTTGTCCCAGTCGATCTGGATTCCCGGGGCGACCACGAGATAGTCGTACGTGAGCTCCTCGCCGTCGGCGGCGAGGACGAGGTTCTCCTCCGGGCGGAACTCGGCGGCCGCGCTCCGGATCCAGCTGGCGCCCTCCGGGATGTACCTGCCCTCCGGGCGGACGCTCGCCCGTCTGGGGAAGACGCCGCCACCGACGAGCGTCCACAGCGGCTGGTAGTAGTGCCGCTCGGAGGGCTCCAGGACGGCCAGGCTGACGCCCGGTACCTTCCGTCGCAGGCGGGCCGCCACGGAGAGACCGGCGTTCCCACCACCAACGATCAGGACGCGATGGTGGCGCGTCTTCTTGGCCGCAGCCGAGGGTGTCGTGCTCGGCAGCCCGGTCCCGCGTGTCGCGGTCTCGGCCATGGGTGGCAGTCTAGAACCGACACTTCTGAAAGTAAAGTGACTATGGGTCGGATCTGACTCATGCACAGGCGACGAAGGAGAGCCGCGCCAAGGGCGGACGCCCGAGCGGAGAAGCTCGCCGCCGAGCGGGCCGAGCTCGCTGAGCTCCGACGTGAGCAGATGGACGCCGCCGTTCGTCGCCTCACGCGCATCAGCCCGCCGGCTCATCGGCACGCGGGCCCGTAGGCGCAGGAGACTTCTCACGCCGAAGGGGCGCGCCTCAACGGCTTGAACGCTTCGCGCAGGTCGCCAAGCGTGATGCCGCCGTCTGCGAGCAGCGTCTGCCCGGTGACGTACCGTGCAGCGTCCGAGGCGAAGAAGAGCACGACGTCGGCGATATCCTCGGGCGTGCCGATCCGCCGAAGCGGAACGTATTCCTTGGCGATCTCCAGGCCCTCGGGCCCCACCGAGTGGTCGCGCGAGGTCGACTGCGCCGTCCAGATGAAGCCCGGAGCGACGGCGTTCACGGTGACCCCGTACGGCCCGAGCTCGACGGCGAGCCCGCGTGTCAGCCCTTCGATCCCCGCCTTGGCGGCGTTGTAGTGGACGTGCTCGTCCCAGCCCCACGCGGAGCCCATGAGCGACGAGATGTTCACGATCCGCCCGGCGCGACGCTCGATCATGCCAGGGGCGGCCGCTTGCGAACAAGCGAAGCAGCCGCCGAGGTTGACGTCGAGCGTGCGGCGGTATTCGTCCTCGCTCATCGCCACCACAGGCGCCCGTTTGGCAATCCCGGCGTTGTTGACGAGAATGTCGATGCGCCCGTGAAGCTGCTCCGCTTCGGCCACCATCGCGCGGACCGCAGCACGGCTTGAGATGTCGGCAAGGTGGCTGCTCACGTCGGCACCCGCAGCACGCAGCTCCGCAACCGTTTGTTCAAGATCGTCCGCGACGACGTCGTTCGCCGCGATCACCGCCCCTTCCACCGCAAGCGCTTTCGCGATTGCGCGACCGATCCCGATCTGCGAGCCGACGCCCGTGACGAGCGCTACCTTGCCTGCAAGCGCAAGCCGGGTGGCGTGCGTGCTCATCACCGGATGAGCGCGACCGGCCGGATCGCTTTCTCGGTCTTGGGGTTGCGCCGCACATCCATCGCGGGCGCGCAGCCCCTCAACTGGGAACGAGGGGACAGTTCCTCGAGGACGACACGCATGCTACGAAGCGGTGACGCCCAGACGGGAGCCCGCTACTCGTGCCATCCGAGCGAGGGCCTCGTTCAGAGCCACAGCGATCCACCTCTTCGGCCGACAGCCGTAGCGCTTGTTCTTGCGCCCGCAGCGTCGACAGTCCCAATGCTCCCACCAGATCCACTTCAGGTGATTGGGCTCGACAGCGATCATGCACACGATGGTGGCGGCGAGCCCTGGACGCTCCACCGCGCGAGCTTTGCACATCACGGAGCCAGGTACAACGGGCACGGGAGCGCACTGGGAAGGCCAGGACGTGACAGGCCTGTGCGGGCTTTCGTGGTGGCCGACAACGTAGAACGGTGACCTGTCGTGCGTCGTCGTCGCGACCAGCTCCGCAAGGATCGAGAAGCCAGCGTCTCGGGTCGGATGGCCCGTGCCCCGTGGCTGGTAGCCGACAGCGCCGTGGCCGTAACGGCCAGACCGCGCGACTAGACTGCAGGAACTCGAGCGCGGCCTCCGCCACGAGCTCGGGGGCGGCGTTCGGCACGTCGTGGCCGTAGCCTGTGAACGCGGCGACCTGCCGCATCCGGCAGCACCTCCGCGAGCGCTTCGACGGCCCTGCGATGGTGTTGCTGGGTATCCGTCCACGACCTGCTCCCGATCGACGTGGGCGGAAGACTGTGGGCGTTCACCGTCGGTGAGGGAGGTGTCTGGGTGATCGTGAGGCCAGCGTGAGCAGCCTCGGTAGTGATCTTCGCCGGGACACGGCGCTTGGGGGGTATCGGGTCGAGGCGCTGAGCTCCGCCGCCGGCTCGACGCCGAGAACCTCCGCCCGATCGTCGAGTACGTCGGCGATCGCCTCGGCCTGATCGACGGCATGGCTCGGCTCGAGGTCGTCAGCCTTGCACATTGGCTGCTCAGGAATGTTCTACTTCGCAGCGGGCCGGGCGGCGGCGCGGGGTGCATGTGTCCCGGGGTTGACGGCAACCGTCGCCCGGCTCTAGAACTGCGCGTCCGCCAGCCCGCTGCCACTGCGCCGCCGATCCCTGCGGCATGCCTCCTCGATTCGGCGGCGCTCCTCGCGCTCTCGCATGGCCGCGTCGGGCTTCGGCGAATCCTCGGAGCGTTCAGGTGCCGGCTCCGGGTCCGGTTTCGGTGTCACGCGCCTGGCCGGTCGCTTCCGAGAAGGACGCTTCTCGGACACCTGCGGCTTCGACTCAACGACGTCGTCGCTCCCGTCCGGTCTCGGGTCGAACGCCCACCGGATCTCTACCACCGACTCCGTCCCGACGCCGTCGGCGAGCGTCTTGCCGAGCACACGGTCGAGAATGTCACGGGCCGCAGCGAGCGCAAGCCGCGGGTCGCCTCCGTCGAGCGTGTCCTTCACCCGGTCGAGCGCCCGGTGTACGAGGTTCGCTGCACGATCGACTGCGAGGCGCCGTTGCTCCGCACGCTCGGCCTCAAGCTTCGCCGCCCGCGCGAGGCCGCCGCGCCGCGAATCATCTCTGGTTAGCTCGTGCCCACCCTTCGGCGATCGTGCCATGTGCGGGATCGTGCCGGATCAGCCGAGCGCTTCGAGCTTGCGCTGTGCCTGCTCGACATTCGGTGTTCGAACTGAGTGCGCGTTTTCAAGCCCCCTCGTGCGAGCGTCACGTGCGCAGTCGCCGCCGAAGCCGCTCATTTGGCCGTGCGGGCTGTTGGCCAGCGTCTTGTTCAGCTCGTCGCGAGCCTCGAGCTCCTCGAGCCTGTCCTGGATCTCCTCCAGCTGGTCGACGGAGTGCTCGTACTCGTCGCGGGCCTCGGCAGGCAGCGGCTGCCCGTCGTACCTGCGGTCGATCACGGCGAGGTGCGCCTTGAGCTCGGCCTCGTACTCGCGGTGCGCGTCGAGCCCGCGCAGCAAGGCCACTTCCTTGCATTCATCGTTGGTGGCCATCGGCCCCCCGGCTCCGCGGCCCGCGAGTGGGCGCCTGCGCCCGGCTCGCCCGCGGAGTGGCGGGGTCGTGCCCCGGCTCCTCTGCGGCCGCCGTACGGCGGCCGTCCGCGCAACGCCGCCCTGCCAGCGGAGGCGGCGCGACGCGGGCGGCGGGCACTCAGCGGGAGGCGTTCTGCGCGGTCAGCCAGGCCATGAACCTGAGCGAGCTGCCGACGATGACCGTTGCCTCATGGCGCGTCCGGTCGTCAACGTCGCCGGCGACTGGAGCTATGCTGATCGGGAGAAGCTGGCCTGTGTGCACGTCGCGCACGGAGAACTGGAGAGAGGTCACTCCAGCGACGCCGTCACCGTCAGTGTCGGCGCAACTCGCGTTCGCCGGCGACTTCTCTGCGATGAGAACCGTGTTGGAGGTGCCGTCCCTGATCTGGAGGACGCCGTGCGCCTGGGCGGAGCCGCCGCTCTTGGCAGATGTCGTGATGTGCCCGGAGGCTTCGTCTAGAGGGATGAAGAGCAGTAACACGAGCCCAAGACCCGGCGCCGCCGGGCCCGGGGGATGTCAGGTTCCATCGTGGGCGGCACGGGCCGTTCCCGGCAGAAGGACGAGCACCGCTAGCAGTGTCATCGCCACGGCAGATAGCGCGGCCTTCATCGCCATCTCCCTTCGCTGGAGGGCTGGACAAGGGGGGTTCTCTCGGCGTAGGCCTACCCGCACACCCAGCACGCGACAGTCATCCCTATGGGGATCGATGATCGCGGATTGGCGCCTACGGCTTGGCTTTCTGCCAGGCGACCAGGTCGTTGTTGTCGATGATTCCGTCACCGGTCAAGTCCCACGGGCAGTCGTCGGGGCCGGGCGGGCAGGGGCCGAAGTGGTGGATGATGTCGAGGAGGTCGAGCACGTCGACGGTGCCGTCGTCGTTTATGTCCGGGTCGACCGTGACGACGAGGCGGAGGTCGCCGGCGCCGTACTGGACTTGCCAGGTCTGACTGGACGGCAGGGAGGGGAGAACGTGTTGGTCGAACTCGCCGATTCGCTGCTTGAAGGTCATGACCGCGAACTCGTCTGCGACCTCTGGCGAGAATCCACCGCTGAGGCTGACGCGCAGGGTGCCGCCCAGCTCGGCGGTGTCCGGGATCTCGAGCTGATCGTAGTTGATGCCGGCGACGGTGCCGCCGAGGTCGAGCCGAACGTCGGCGCCGCCGTCGAAGGTCGTCCGGCCGGTGAAGCGGCCGATGCCATCGACTTCGACTCGCCCGAGGAACGTGCTCGGGGGCGCGTCGAAGGTCGCGCCGACGAGGCCGCCCTGGAGTCGCAGCCCGAACCTG
>CAZCIJ010000251.1:0-5088 GCA_964498265.1 uncultured Gaiellales bacterium
CATGCACTGCGCCGCGCTCGAGCTTGCGGCCTACGGCATCACCGTCAACGCGATCGCCCCCGGGTTCTTCGTCACGAACATCGGCGGCGGCCACGCGCACGACCCGGAGCTGCAGGCGGCGCTCGCGAAGGAGATCCCGATGCACCGAGTCGCCCAGCCGGACGACATCAAGGGGCTCGCCCTCTTCCTCGCCTCGCCGGCCTCGGAGTACGTCACCGGCCAGGAGATCGGGATCGACGGCGGCTGGGGACTCGGACGCGCCGACTGAGGCGCCGCTGGCGTGCCCCGGGCCGCCGGGAGCGCTGTCCCGGCGGCCCCGGACGGACGCGTCTGCTCAGCGAAGCGAGAGGGCGGTCTGCTCCAGGAGGTCCAGCGCGTCCTGCAGCCCGTCCTCCATCCCGGACTCGATGATGGCGTCGCGGGATGCCTTGCTCGTCGCCTGCACGAGGATCGTGACGAGCGTGCGCCCGTCCGCCTCGGTGAACGTCGCGGTGTTCACCGTCGCGCCTTCCGCTTCGGAGGCCGCTTCGGGCAGCCCCTCGTAGACCTCGGTCGAGACGATCCGCTCGTTCGGGACGATCTCGCGGTACTCGCCGTGGAACCCGACCTCGAGACCGCCGTCGGCGACCATCACGTACCGCCACCTGCCGCCGACCCGCAGGTCGATCTCCGCGACCGTCATCTCGCCGCGATTCGCGTGCCACCAGCGCCTGACCAGCTCGGGGGTGGTCCAGGCCCGATACACGAGGTGCTTGGGCGCGTCGAACTCCCGCGTGATGAGGATCTGCTCGTCCGTGGGGAGCGTCACCGTCGCTGTCCGGCTACTCATCACCATCACCATCTCCTTCCTGTTGGAGCTTGAGGTCCTCGAGCACGACGTCCAGCCGGTCGAACCGCTCCGACCACAGGCCTTCGTAGTTCTTCACCCAGTCGTGGATGGGCTTGAGCGCATGCCCGTTCAGCCGGTACAGCCGCTGCCGTCCGTCGTGGCGCACGTCGACCACTCCGACTTCTCTCAGCACCCGCAGGTGCTTGGACACCTGCGGCTGAGCCAGGCCGAGTAGACGCACCAGGTCGTTCACGGGGAGCTCCCCGCCCGCGATGGCGTCCAGGATCTCTCGCCGCCGCGGCTCAGCCACCGCGTTGAACGCATCTGCCGTCGTCGCCGCTCGTGCCATGCGGGAATTATATACCTATATAGGAATATGTCAACTCGGTCGGGCGACGGCCGCGCCGACCCATACCGAAGCCCGGCTCGCCCTTTCAGGAGCCCGGGACTAGAGTGACTCGCATTCGACGACGGGAGGCTCACGATGGACGCACAGACGGATCCCGCCACCTCGGCGCTGCTCGTGCTGCACTACCAGAACGGCCTCGTACGGCACGAAGGCGTCTTCGCGTTCTCTGGCACCGCGGACCAGGTCGAGAAGCACAACTGCCTCGAGAAGACGGCCGCCGTGCTCGAGGCGTGCCGGCGCGCGGGGATGCCCGTGATCTACGTCAACATCGAGTTCAGGCCGGGATTCCCGGAGCTGAAGAAGCCGACGTACCCGCTGATCGAGTCGATCCAGGAGCGCAACGCGTTCATTCGGGGCACGTGGGACGCCGCGGTCCCGGACGAGATCAAGCCTGAGCCCGAGGACATCATCGTGATCAACTTCGACTCGAGCGCGTTCTCGCATACCGACCTCGACTGCATTCTCCGCGCCAAAGGCGTGCGGCAGCTCTTCCTGGCCGGGATCGCCACCAACTGGATCGTCGAGAGCACGACGCGATACGGCGCCGAGCTCGGCTACGACGTCACCGTCCTCGAGGACTGCTGCCAGGGCTTCTCGGACGAGCTGCACGACTTCGCGATCGAGAAGACGCTCCCCTACTACGCCTCGATCATGAAGTCGGCCGACTTCGTCGCGACGCTGAGCGAGCCGGCGGGCGCCGCCGGCCAGTAGCGCGGCGGAACCTCGGGCGCCGCTCGCTGCGCGCCGGGTGGTAGGCGTCGACGGCGACGCGCCCGCCAATCCCCGCGGGCTGGCGGGCTCGCGTTCGCCTGCCACCACCGCTCGAAATCGCCTGGCGCTATCCAGATCGCTCAACGAGGCGCATGAGCAGCCGGCGGAGCTCCTCCTGCTCGGCCTCGGAAAGCTGTCCGAAGAACTGCATAGCCTGGACGTCGACGGCTTCCTCGGCCCGGCCCTGCGCCCTCCTTCCAGCCGCCGTGAGCGTGATCACGTACGCACGCCGGTCGTCAGGGTTCCGCTCGCGCTTGACGTAGCCGGACTGCTCGAGATCATCGATCAGCGAAACCATCGTCGTGCGGTCGATGCGCAGCCGCTCTCCGATCGCCTGCTGTGAGAGCGAGCTCGGCTCGGGGTGCCGCTCCGTCTCTTGCCGGAGGAACGTCATCACTCCGAAGTGCTTGACCGTGAGACCGAGCGGCTCGAGAGCGCGGTTGGCGACCTCCTGAGCGCTCTCGGCGGCCCAGCTCAGGACCGCTCCGAGTCGGTAGGCGATCGCCGGGGGCAGCGCACGAAGTTCGGAGAGCTGATGGTCCATATGACTGATCGTCAGTTTAACTGATAGACTCTCGTCCTGACCAACAGCATAGCTGACGGAGGTTGGACATGAAGTACGTGACAACGGTGGGACTCTTCCTCACCGCCGCTGCTCTCTTCGTGATGGGTGGCGTGATCTTCCCGCCGTTCCTGTTTGGCCTGTTCCTCCTTGGGCTCGTCGCCGTACACGCCGGACTCGAGGACCGCACGGTGCGCCGGCACAACCCCGCGATGAACCTGAGGAGGTAGCGAGATGGCTCGTAAGTGGTGGACGCTCCTGACCGTCTCGATCGGGACGTTCATGCTCCTCCTCGACGTCACGATCGTGAACGTTGCGCTGCCCGAGATCGAGCGCGATCTCGGGGCAAACCTGACCGACCTGCAGTGGGTCGTCGACTCCTACGTCCTCGCGCTGGCCGCGCTCACGCTGATCGCCGGCTCGCTCGCCGACCGGCTTGGCCGGAAGCTCGTGTTCACCGCCGGACTTGCCGGGTTTACGGCGGCCTCGCTGCTCGCGGGGTTCGCCGGCGACCCGCTCACGCTCAACCTCGCCCGCGGCCTGCAGGGGATCGGTGGAGCGGCGATGTTCGGAACCGTGCTCGCGCTGATCGCACAGGAGTTCGCCCCCCGCGAGCGCAAGGCCGCGCTTGGGATCTGGGGGGCGACCGTGGGCGTGGGCGTCGCCGTCGGGCCGCTGGTCGGCGGCGCACTCGTCGACACGCTGGGCTGGGAGTCGATCTTCTTCGTCAACGTCCCGGTCGGCGCGCTGACGATCGCCCTGGCTCTCCGGAGACTGCGCGAAGCGCGCGACCCGAGCCCGGGACGGCCCGACTGGGCCGGGCTCGGTGCTTTCTCGAGCGCGCTCTTCCTGCTCATCTACGCCGTCCTCCGCGGGAACGGCGAAGGCTGGTCGAGCCCGGAGATCGTCGCCAGCCTCGCGGGTGGCGCCACGCTGCTCGCGGCCTTTGCCGCCATCGAGCTCCGCGCCAGCAGCCCGATGCTCGACCTCCGACTCTTCCGCGTGCCGGCCTTCACCGGCGCCTCCATCGCGTCGTTCGCGGCCGCGATCTCGGTCTTCTCGATGCTCCTCTACATCGTCCTCTACCTCCAGAACGTCCTCGGCCACTCCCCGCTCGAGGCGGGGCTGCGGCTGCTCCCGATCACGGCCATGGCCTTCGTCTTCTCGCCGCTCGCGGCCAGGCTCTCGGAACGGGTTCCGCTCCGGGCGCTGATCGGCGTCGGCCTCGCCCTGGCCGGAGCCGGCCTCCTCGTCGCCGGGGGCGTCGACGCCGACTCCGAGTGGACGACGCTCCTCTCCGGGCTCCTCCTCGTGGGGGCCGGGGTCGGTCTCGTCAACCCGACGGTCGCCGAGGCGGCGATCGGCGTCGTGCCCGCGGCCAGGGCGGCAACGGGAGCGGCGATCAACAACACCTTCCGCCAAGTCGGGGTCGCGGCCGGGATCGCCGCTCTCGGCGCCGTCTTTCAAGGGCGCATCGAATCCAAGCTCGGCGACCTCCTCGCGAGCGGGCCGGCTGCCCTCGCGGGACAGGCGGGCGAGCTTGCGCCGGCGGTCTCCTCCGGGAACGCCGGGGCGGCGATCGCGGCGGCACCGGCCGAAGCGCAGACGTTCCTGGCCGACGCGGCCCGGGAGGCGTTCGTTTCCGGACTGAACCTGATCTTCGTGATCGCGGGAGTCGCTGCGCTCGTCGGCGCCGCGCTCTCGGTCCTTCTCATCAGGTCAGGAGACCTCCACCTCGACGCCCAAGAGGAGGACTGGAGCGAGCCCGAGCCGCGAGCCGACGAGGCCGGTGAGGAGCCCGCGCTCGCAGCCTAGACACATGGGGAGGCGGCCGGGCGACTCGAGAGTCGGGTCGCCGGACGTCGGGGTTGCCGTCGCAGCCCGCGAGAGCGAGTTGGTCAAGCCGCCTCGTAGGCTGCCTGGAGGGTCGCAGGCGGAGCTCACGCCCGCGGCCCTCAGACGCGCGCCGCGCGCCAGCCGCCGGGCGCGTAGGAGGTCCGCACCGCCTCGACGTACGGCACCGGGCTGACGACCGCGCGGATCTCCGTCTGCACGTGGGGCTCGACGGTCGGCTTGGCGGTGCCGCCGCCCTCCTCGCCCCAGACGAGGGTCACCTCGGTGCCCGGCTCCGCGCGGTCTGCGTCCAGGACGGCCAGGGTCAGCATCTTGCCCTCGTTCGAGCTGTAGCCGATCCAGGTCGAGACCCCGACGGTCTCACCGTCCGCCGTGACCTTGTCGAACGGGTGCATCGAGTACACGGCCGAGGGCCAGTCGATGAACTTCGCCCGCTCCGTCCCCTGGAACATCGTCCCGATCGTGCGCGTCACGTCCTCGTCGTCCAGCGCCAGCGTGACCTTCGTCCGATGCTTCGCTCCCGCCATCTCCTCGAGCGCCTCGCGTCCGATGAACTCGTGGTCGAACTTGACGAGGTGCCCGTACCCGAGGTCCCACGGCGTGAAGTAGTAGTCCTCGATCTCCGGCGAGCAGAAGCTGCCGCCGATCGACGCCGAGCCCTCG
>CAZCIJ010000252.1:0-5085 GCA_964498265.1 uncultured Gaiellales bacterium
CGACGCTCAGCAGCCCGTGACCGACTGCCTCGCACCAGGCGCGGAGGTCGCGCTCGATCGCCTCCCGGTCCTCGGTGATCACCTCGAGCACCTCTCCCACCGCCATCTCCCGGAGCCTCCCGGCGGCCTCGTAGGCGATGAACGTCGTGATCGTCTTGCCCCTCAGATCGAGCCGCGCTTGCGAAGCCACCGTCGCCATGTCGCCGACCTCCTTTGCGCCGGTCGCTCACCCGCTCCATGCAGGTGCCGGCCGGGCTTCGGGACAGGTGACGCTAGCCCAGCGGAGACGCGAGGGCATCCGAGGCGCGACTGATTCGGCTTCGGGAAAACCCCGATCTTGCACCGGCCAGGGCGCTCCAGAGACGCCGTCAGAGGGAGCCGAGCCAGCGTTCGAGCTCGCGGCCGATCGCGTGTGGGTGGTCCTCCTGCAGGAAATGGATGCCGGCGCCGAGGTCGACGGTCTCGAGGTTCTCCAGGTGAGCCTTCGCCCATTCGATCATCGGGCTCGTCCCGAGCGCTCCTGGGCTCGCGTGGAAGAGGAGCTTCGGGAGCGCAGTCTCCTGCAGCCAGGCGTTGTAGGCGTTCACGATCTCGACGACGTCTGCCGGCTGGCCGGCGATCGGGATCTCGTTCGGCCAGCGCCAGACCGGCTTGCGGCTCGCCTCGTCGGGGTAGGGCTCCCGGTAGCGCTCCATCTCCTCTTCGCCGAGCGTTCGCACGATCGACCCGGGCAGCACCTGCTCGACGAAGACGTTCTGGCGCGCGATCAGGTCCCAGCCGACCTCGGGCGTTCGAAAGGCCTGGAACAGCTCGCGCGCATCGGGCGGGAAGGCATCCCAGTCCGGGACGGGCATGAGGATGGCTTCCATGAACGCGAGCGCGCGGACGTTGCCCTCGTTGCGGCGCGCGTAGTGGAAGCCGAGAGCCGAGCCCCAGTCGTGAACGACGAGAGCGACGTGCTCGAGCCCGAGCGCCTCGATCGCCCCCTCGACGTAGCGCGAGTGGTCGACGAACCGGTAGTCGACGTCCGGCTTGTCCGAGCGTCCCATCCCGATCAAATCGAGTGCGATGCAGCGTCCGGCGCCCGTCACGTGCGGGATCACGTTGCGCCAGAGGTACGACGAGGTCGGGTTTCCGTGCAGGAAGAGCACCGGCGGACCCTCGCCTTCCTCGACGTAGCGCATCCTCGAGCCGGCCACCTCGACGAACCGGGACTCGAACGGGAAGGCGGCGGAGATTCCCGTCTCAGCCGTCACACGGACTCCTCTCGATCGATGCCGTGCCGAGTCTAGGCGATGCGCGTTCTGGCGGCGTTGTCGCGCTCGTTCGTCTCCAGAACGACTGCTCCACCGCGAGCGCCGCCGGCGCCGCTACGAGCCACGACAACCGCCGCAAGCAGCAGCCGGCGCCTCAGCGCCAAGGCCGCCTCGTGCCTCGTGACACCCGTCTGCGAGGGCGTCGACACAATGGGGGCTGCATCGGCAGACGAGCCGCTGACCGGACCGCGCTCACCCGTTCGGATCCCCGGATCCCAGCTCGGCCTGCTCGGCAGCGCGCGCGGGCAAGGAGTACGATCCGCGTGCGGCACATCCGATGAGGGGAGGTCTCCGATGCCCGCGGACACAGACCCTACGTTCTACCGGTCGCCGACCGCCGCCGTCCTCGCCCCGCCCGAGAAGCTCGCGTACGTGGTGGCGTTCGACCCGGCCGGCAAGGCGCCCGACGCCATGACGGTCGTCGACTGCGACCCCGAGTCGTCCACCTACGGCACGGTCGTCGGCTGGACCGACCTGCCGACCGCCGGCAACGAGTTCCACCACTTCGGCTGGAACGCATGCTCGAGCGCGCTCTGCCACGAGGGCCATGCCCATAACGGCCCGCTCGAGCGCCGCTACCTGATCGTGCCCGGCGTGCGCTCGTCGCGCACCTACGTCCTCGATACGAAGCCGGATCCCCGACAACCGCAGGTCGTCCGCACGATCGAGGCCGAGGAGCTCGCTGCCAAGGCCGGCTACTCCCGCCCGCACACGGTCCACTGCGGGCCGGGCGGCATCTTCATGTCAAACCTCGGCGGCGCGAACGGCGCCGACGGGCCCGGCGGCGTAGCGCTCATCGACCACGACAGCTTCGAGGTCATCGGCCCCTGGGAGACCGATCGGGGCGAGCAGTACTTCGGCTACGACGTGTGGTGGCACCTCAGGGAGGACGTGGCGATCACGTCGGAGTGGGGGACCCCGTCGATGATCGAGAACGGGCTGAACCCCGAAGACCTCCTCGGACGGCGGTTCGGCCACCACCTCAACTTCTGGAGCCTCTCCGAGGGGAAGCTGCTCCAGCGGGTCGATCTCGGCGACGAGCACCAGATGGTGCTCGAGGTGAGACCGGCACACGACCCGCGCAAGACCTGGGGCTTCGTCGGCGTCGTGATCAGTGTCGAGGACCTCTCCGCCTCGCTCTGGCTGTGGTCCCGAGAGGGCGACCGGTGGACGGCCAAGAAGGTGATCACCATCCCGGCCGAGCCTGCCGACGCGTCCGACCTTCCACCCGCTCTGCAGCCGTTCGCGGCGGTGCCGCCGCTCGTGACCGACATCGACCTCTCGGTCGACGACCGGTGGCTGTACGTGTCGTGCTGGGGAACGGGAGAGCTGAAGCAGTACGACGTGAGCGACCCGGAGAAACCGAAGGAGACGGGCTCGGTGCGCCTGGGCGGCATCGTCGCCCGAGCGGCTCATCCTGCCGACCCGGAGCAGCGCCTGGCCGGCGGGCCGCAGATGGTGGAGATCAGCCGCGACGGGCGGCGCGCCTACGTCACCAACTCGCTCTACGCGGCCTGGGACGAGATCTTCTACCCCGGCGGGGTGGGGGCCTGGATGGCGTGCATGAACGCGAACATCGAGTCCGGCGGGATGACCATCGAGCCGCGCTTCTTCCCCCACGGCGACGACTTCCGCGGCCTGCGCGTCCACCAGACCCGCCTCGAGGGAGGCGACGCTTCGAGCGACTCCTACTGCTTCGTTGACTAGTGAGCGATGTGTCCCGCGGGGTGTTCGGCATTGCCGGCAGCCTGAGAGGTCGCTCGTTCAACCGGCTGCTGCTGCGCTGCGCAGAGGCCCTTGCTCCGGCAAACGTCGCTTTCGACATCTTCGACGGGCTCGGGGAGGTCCCGCCCTTCAACCAGGACGCGGAGGGCGAGGTGACGCCTGCCGTCGTCGATCTGCGGGATCGGATCAGCCGGGCAGACGCAGTGCTTGTCGCGACCCCCGAGTACAACAGCTCTCTGCCCGGCGTGCTCAAGAACGCGCTCGACTGGGCGTCTCGCCCTCCGGGCAACAGCGTGCTCGCCGAGAAACCGGTGGCCGTGATCGGAGCGAGTCCCGGCCGGTTTGGGGCAGTGCGTGCGCAAGCCGATGCCCGGAAGGTCCTCACCGCGATCGGTGCCAACGTGCTGGATGCCGAGCTTCCCGTCGCCCGGGCGCACGAGAAGTTCGACGAGGGCCAGAACCTGGTCGATGACACCGTACGGCGCGAGCTTCAAGCGCTCTTGACGTCCCTGCTCGATCTCGTCGTCGCGCCAGCCCCGGCGGAGCTCGCGGAGTCTGCGGCCTACAGTCAGGAATGCCAGCGGCCCGCCCCGTCCGCTCGCTGATGGCTCGATCGGAGCACCCCGGCGTATTCGAGCCGTCGGTCTTGGCGCCCTTCGCAGGATGCACGCCCGCCGGGGAGAACGTTGGCACGGCGTGGCCTCCGAATCTGCGAACAGCCGCGCGAGGCGCTACGGGCGCGAGGAGTCCGAGTTCGATCGCGCGCTCGCGTTCTTCGACGCCGTCTACGCGCTCGCGCTCACGCTCCTCGTCACGACGCTCGACGTCGGAGCCGACCCATCGGAGTGGGCCGACCTGAGCGCGTTGTGGGACGCCGTTGGATCCCAGTTCATCGCGTTCGTCATCAGCTTCGTCGTGATCGGCGCCTACTGGCTCCGGAACCACCGGCTTCTCTCGTCGTTCTCTGCGATCGACACCCACCTGATCGTGCTCAATCTCGCGCTCGCCGGAGTCATCATCCTCCTGCCGTTCACGACCGAGTCCCTGGGTGAGGAGCCTGCGAGCGATCTCCCGCTGCCGACCGCCGTCTACGCCGTGAACATCGCCTGCGCCTCGATCCTGAGCACGGTCGTCTACGTCGTCGCGCGCCGCCGAGGCCTGCTCCGCGCAGCGGACGATTCGGCGACCGCCAGGGCGACCGTCGCCGGCGCCCTCGCGCCGGCGGCCGTCTTCCTCGTATCCGTTCCGATCGCCTACGTCGTCTCGACCGGCGCTGCCCAGTGGTCGTGGTTCGCGCTGGTCGTCCTGGCCGTCGTCGAGCGAGCGGCGCACAGGCACAAGGCAGCGGCCTAACCCAGGTTTACAGGGCCTGCTGCAGGGCGGCGGCCACGCCCGCCACCTGATTGAGCACCTCGATGATCTGCGAGGGCCCGTCAAGCGTGCCGCCGTTCATGTAGAGGCCGAAGGCGTAGAGCTCGCCGTCGTCGGACTCCATCAGGCCCGCCAAGGACTGGCCCGGCATGAGCAACTTGCCCGATCCCGGATCGATCCCGGCCCACGTGCCTGTCTTCGCCTGCACCATCCCCTTCGATGGACTGTCTGTCTGCGAGAGGGTCAGCGAGCCGTCGGTACCAAGGATCGGCAGCATCACCGGGAGCCGCTCGCCCCACGCGAGCCCGCTCATCCACGTGATCCAGGTGACGATCGCCGCGGGAGTCGTCGAGCTGAAGTCGGCGCCGGCCCCGTTGAGGATCCACACGTCGTTCTCGGCGATGCCAAGAGCGCGGATGCGCTCCCATATCGGCGCGAAGCCGTCCTCACAGTCGGTCGACCCCTGCTCGACGGCGAGGAGGCAGACGGTCAGATTGGCTCCGTAGTTGTGCGAGATCTTCCAGATGAGGGTGGCGATCTCGATCAGCGGCGGCGACTCGATCGACGCCACCCTGTCGTCCTCGGCATAGCTCTCAGGCGACGGAAGACCCGAGGAGACATTCTCGGCGGCGGGATCTGCCGTCGAGGACACGCCCGCCCGCTCGAGCGCCTC
>CAZCIJ010000253.1:0-5084 GCA_964498265.1 uncultured Gaiellales bacterium
CGGTGCGCTTGCCTGTCCGCGTCTGCAGGAGGTACAGGGTCCCCTCCTCGACGGTGAACTCGATGTCCTGCACGTCGGCGAAGTGGGCCTCGAGGCGCTCCATGGTCGCGAGGAGACGGGCGTGGGCCTCGGGGAGCAGCTCGGCCATCCGTTCGAGCGGTTCCGGGGTCCTGATGCCCGCGACGACGTCCTCGCCCTGGGCGTTGAGGAGGAACTCCCCCCAGACGCCCGGCTCGCCCGTCGACGGGTTCCGGGTGAATGCGACGCCGGTCGCGGAGCTGTCGCCCTTGTTCCCGAACACCATCTGGACGACGTTCGCCGCCGTGCCGAGGCCGTCGTGGATGCCGTTCGCGCGGCGATAGACCTGCGCTCGGGGCGTGTCCCACGAGTCGAAGACCGCGGCGACGGCGCGGAGAAGCTGCTCACGCGGCTCGTCCGGAAACTCGGCGTCCGTCGCTCGGCGGTAGATCGCCTGGTAGCGCCGGACGAGCTCCTCGAGGTCGGCGGCGCCGAGGTCGACGTCGCTCCCTGCTCGACGCTCGTCCTTCAGCCGCGAGAGCTCCCGCTCGAAGAGCTGCTGATCGATGCCCTCGACGACCTCTCCGTACATCTGTATGAGCCGCCTGAGCGCATCCCATGCAAAGCGCTGGTTGCCGGTCGTCCTCGCGAGGGCGGCAGCCGAGTCGCCGTTGAGCCCGAGGTTCAGGATCGTGTCCATCATCCCGGGCATCGAGACGGCCGCTCCGGAGCGGACGGAGACGAGGAGCGGATTCTCCGGATCGCCGAGCCGCTTGCCCGTCTGCCGCTCGAGGAGCTCGACGTTGCGCGCGATCTCCCCGGCGAGCCCGTCCGGAAGCTCCCGCCCGAGCCGCATGTACTCGACGCACGCCTCCGCCGTGACGACGAATCCATCCGGTACCGGGACGCCGAGAGCCTTCATCTCCGCCAGCCCGGCCCCCTTGCCGCCGAGCAGCTCCCGGCCGAGCCCGCTCGCGTCCGCGTAGTTGTGGACGTAGCGTGACGCCATGGGAGCCGACTCTACTAAGGGCCCGGAGTCTCAGGGGGTCCGACGGCGGCTCGCGCGCTCGGACAGCCACGCCGCGAGCCGGATCCCGATCCACACCGGCGTGAACACGACGTAGAAGACGAGGAGCCCGAGCGCGAGCAGCCCGATCCAGAGGGGCCACCAGTACCAGGGAACCGGGTGCTTCCCGCCCGGAGCGCTCCCAGCCGTGGCGGGGCTCACGCTCGGGAGCGGGGCTTCTGCCGCCCCTTGGCCTCCTCGAGACGGAGCTCCACGAGGCGGACGATCCTGTACGCGGTCTCCTCGATCGCGAGCGTCGACACCTCGATGACCGGGCACCCGAGCCTGCGCTGGATCGCCTCGGCGAACTCGAGCTCCTCGTACACCTCGGCGAGGTTGGCGTACGAGCTCGCGCTCCCTCTCATCTGCCTCACGCGCTTCTCGCGGATCTCGGCCAGGAGCTCCGGCTGCAGCGTGACGCCGACGACCCGTTCATGCGGGACCTCCCACAGCTCCGAAGGCGGCTCGATGCCCTTCACGATCGGTACGTTCGCCACCTTGTAGCCGAGGTAGCCGAGGTAGATCGAGAGTGGCGTCTTCGAGGTGCGCGAGACGCCGACGAGCACGATGTCGGCTTCCCGCAGGCGGCGGACGGACGCTCCGTCGTCGGCCTGGACGGCGAACTCGATCGCCTCGATGCGCTTGAAGTAGCCCTGGTCGAGGACGGGCCTCGCCCCAGGCTCCCCTTTCGGCGGCAGGCCGGAGACGCGCGCGACGGCGTCGATGGGATGTCCGAGCAGGTCGCAGTAGGAGAGCCGGTAGCGGCGGCACAGCGTCCGCATCGCCTCGCGGTAGCCCGGATCGACGAGCGTGTAGACGACGACCGCCGGGCGGCCTCGCGCCCTCGCCGCCGCGAGCTGGAGATCCTCGGCGCACGTGATACGGGGGTGGCGGATCACCTCGAAGGCGAGGGCTGGGAACTGCCGCTCCACCGCCATGACCACGCGCGTGGCGGTCTCGCCAGTCGCGTCGGAGACGACGTGGATCTCGATGGGCGCGGAGCCGTTACTCACGAGGGCCTAGCGCGGGATCAGGCTGAAGTCCCCGAGGCGGCCAACGGTGTCGCGCACGTCGAGGAGGAGGCGCAGTCGGTTCGCCCGCACGGCGCTGTCCTCGGCCATCACGAGCACGTCCTCGAAGAAGCGCTGCAGCGGCGCGTCGAGCTCGGCGGCGGCGGACAGCGCGGCCTGATGGTCATCCTCGGCGAGGGCGGCGTCGATCGCCGGTCCGGCACGGTCGAGCGCGGCGACCACGTCGCGCTCGGCCGGCTCGACGAGCAGGCCCGAGTCGAGCGCCGCCGCAGCCTCGGGCTCGTTCCTGCCCGCAAGCCGCTCCGCGCGCGTGTAGACGGTGTGGACGGCGTCGAGGACGGCGTCGGGCAGCGAGGCGAGCGCGACCGCCAGACGGGCGACCTCCCCGAGCTGCCCGAGGCCGGCTCGTCGCGCCGCGCGGACGAACTCGACGGGGACGTCGAGCAGGCCCTCGAGCCGCTCGCTGACGAAGTCGGCGACATCCTCGGGCGGGTCGTCCGAGGCATCGGCTCCCTGCTCGAGCAGCAGGCGGTGATCGATCCGGACGAGCTCGCCGACGTCGACGGGGAAGCCGCCCGCCATCGCCAGCCGGCACAGGCCGATCGCGGCGCGGCGCAGCCCGTGCGGATCGCGCGTTCCCGTCGGGCGCTGCCCGAGCGAGAACGCGACCGTGAGATTGTCGATCCTCTCGGCGGCCGCGAGCACGCGACCCGCCTCCGACGCCGGGAGCGGACCTCCCGCGGCGTCCGGGAGGTACTGCTCCGCGATCGCCTGAGCGACCGCCTCCGGATAGCCGGCGAGCCGGGCGTACTCCGCGCCGATGTGGCCCTCGAGATCCGGGAACTCGCGAACGAGCTCGGCGGCCTGGTCGGCCTTCGCGAGGCGGGCCGCCTCGCGCGATGCGTCGCCGCCGCCGAGAGCGTCGACGAGCACGACGAGCCTCGCCGTCTTGTCGGCCATGCTGCCGGCCCCTGCGACGAACGTGATCGCCGGAAGGCGCTCGGCGAGTCCGTCGATGCCCACGACGACGTCTCGCTCGAAGGTGAACGAGGCGTCCTCGAGCCGCCCTTCGAGCACGCGCTCGTTCCCCCGGCGGACGACGTCCGGGGACCCGCCGTTCGCCACGAAGGCGAAGGAGGCGCCGCCGAGCGGGAAGTAGCGCTGGTGGGACTGCATCGCGGTCACGACCACCTGCTCCGGGAGCGCGAGGAAGCGCTCGTCGAAGGCTCCCGCCAGGACGACGGGCGCCTCGACGAGATTCACGACCTCGGCCAGCTTGCCCATCGGGTCCCGCCACTCGCCGAGCGCGTCGAGTCCCGCGCGGATCGAGCGCTCACGCCCCTCGAGCAAGGGCTCCACGCCGTGTGCACGCAGCGTCTCCGCGTAGGCCTCGGCGTGCGGGATCGCGATGGGGCCGGACGTGAACCGGTGGCCGAAGGACGTCGACCCGAACAGCACGTCGCCGTCGAGCAGCGCGAGCGTCCAGCGCACCGGGCGCGGAAAGCGGAGACCTTCGCCGTTCCACACCATCGACTTCGCGAATGCGAGGCCGCGGAGGATCCCGTCGAGCCGTGCAGGCAGGGTGTCGGCGATCGGCTGCGGCGGCTTCGCGTAGCCGAGGACGCCCTCGCGCTCGGCGAGAGCCTCGCGCGGGACGCCGAGCCTGCGGGCGAAGCCCTGGGCGGCCTGCTCGCCGACCCTGACGGGCGGGCCCTGGACCCACTCCTCGGGCGTCTCGGCCGGAAGCTCGCGCACGAGGATCGCAAGGCGCCGCGGCCCGCCGTAGAGCTCGGTCGGCTCGACCCCGAGATGCTCGCGGCAGAGTTCCGGAAGCTGCTCGAGCGCCTCGTAGACGGCGCCCGCCGGCAGCTCCTCGCAGCCGATCTCGCCGAGAAGCGTCGGCATCAGGCCACCGTCCCCGCCTCGCGCCCGCCCTCGAGGTAGGCCAGGCAGACGGCGCGGGCGAGGTTGCGCACGCGGGCGACGTACTGAGCGCGCTCGGTGACCGAGACGGCGCCGCGGGCGTCGAGGAGGTTGAAGACGTGCGACGCCTTGAGCACCTGGTCGTACGCCGGTATCGGCAGACCCGCCTCGAGCAGCGCGGCGCACTCGTGCTCGTGCTCGGCGAACCGGCGCATCAGCACGTCCACCGGGGCGTGCTCGAAGTTGTACGCGGACCACTGACGCTCGTTCTCTCGGTAGACGTCGCCCCAGGTCACTCCGGGCGCCCACTCGACGTCGAACGCCGAACGCTTCCCCTGCAGGAACATGGCGAGGCGCTCGAGCCCGTAGGTGATCTCCGCGGGGATCAGGTCGAGCTCGAGGCCGCCGACCTGCTGGAAGTAGGTGAACTGGGTGCATTCCATCCCGTCGATCCAGACCTCCCACCCGAGCCCCCACGCGCCGAGCGTCGGGCCCTCCCAGTCGTCCTCGACGAGGCGCACGTCGTGGCGCTCGAGGTCGATGCCGATCGCCTCGAGCGACCCGAAGTAGCGATCGAGGACGTCCTCGGGCGCCGGCTTCAGGATCACCTGGTACTGGAAGTAGTGCTGGAACCGGTACGGGTTCTCGCCGTACCGCCCGTCGGTGGGCCGGATCACGGGCTCGACGTACGCCGCCTTCCATGGCTCGGGGCCGAGGCAGCGCAGGACGGTTGCCGGGTTGAACGTCCCCGCGCCGACCTCAGTGTGGTACGGCTGCATGACGACGCAGCCGTCGGCGGCCCAGTAGCGCTCGAGGGCCGAGATCATGTCCTGGAAGCTCGCCGCCATGCGAGCGTCCAATCGTACTTCCCGCCTATCCTGAGCGACGCGCGGATGGGGACGCAGCCGATTCATCCCACGGCGGGAGCCGGTTTCGGGCGCTCTGCATGCGAGTACGAGCGAGGGCGGCCGGGCTATCCGGCCGAGGCGGTCGAGTGGCTCGTCGCGACGCTCGGGCTCGAGCCCGGCCGAACGGTCGTGGATCTC
>CAZCIJ010000254.1:0-5067 GCA_964498265.1 uncultured Gaiellales bacterium
GCGAGAGCTCAACGAGCGCGTCACGTCCGTGATGCGCCGCTTCGAGGACTTCTTCATCGAGTGATTCGGCGTGCCCCCCGAGACCGTCGCCTCTGAGCAGATCCTCAACGGCCGGTTCCCCGCGGGCGTGCTCGTGCACGGCGACACGAGCTCGGCGATGGCCTCTGCGCTGGCTGCGTTCCACCTCCGCATCCCCGTGATGCACGTCGAAGCCGGGCTACGCACAGGTGGGCTGAACCTGACGCCGTTCCCCGAGGAGCTCAACCGCCAGCTGATCTCGCGAATCGCGTGCCTTCACTTCGCTCCCACGGCCACCAGCATGCAGAGCCTCGTCCGCGAGGACGTCCCCGTGAATCAGATCTTCGTGACTGGGAACACGGGCATCGACGCGTTGCGGTGGGCGTCCGGCCTCGATGTTCCCTTCAGCGATCCACGGCTGCAGGCGCTCTACGAGAGCGACGAGCGGATCGTCGTCGCTACCGCCCACCGGCGTGAGAACTGGAGCAAGGGCCTGGGCGATATCGCCGAGGGTCTGGCCCGGCTCGCTCGGGCGCATCCCGAGGTGCGAATCGTCGTGCCGCTGCACCCGAACCCACTCGTCCGGGAGAGGCTCGGCATCCCGTTGAGGACGGTCGACAACGTGTTGCTGACGGAGCCGCTCGGCTACGTGCCGTTCGCCCGACTCCTCGACCGTTGCCACATCGTGATCACAGACTCGGGTGGCATCCAGGAAGAGGCGCCGTCGCTCGGGAAGCCAGTGCTCGTGACACGCGAGACGACGGAGCGCACCGAGGGGGTCGAGGAAGGCACGCTGCTGCTCGTGGGCACCGATCCAGACCGAATCGCCGCCGAGAGCGACGCGCTGCTTACGGACCCAGGCGCGTACGCCAGGATGCGCGATGCCCTGAATCCGTACGGGGACGGCCGCGCCGCGGAACGGATCGTGGCAGCGCTCGAGTATCTCCTGCTCGGCGGCGACCCGCCGGTGCCGTTCGGGTCGGGCTTCAGCCGACGCGCCGTGATTCGCGCCACCGGCTTCGAAGGCCCCTTCGAGCCGTTCGAGGGCATGCTGGCGAGGCTCGCCGAGCGCGAGGGCGAGCCCGCCGACGAGAGCTACGTCGACGAGTACTGGTCGGGGTGACCCGCCGTCCCACGCAGCGCGTCAGACGAGGTCGTGCTGAAAGGCGAAGGCGCCGGCCGCGGTGCGCGACGAGACGCGGAGCTTGGCGAAGATGTTCTGCACGTGCCGGGCGACGGTGTGCTCGCTGATGACCAGCTCGGAGGCGATCTCCCGGTTGCTCTTACCGGCGGCGATGAGGCGCAGCACCTCGAGCTCCCGCGCCGTGAGACCATGGGTGCGGTCGGGCGCGGCGGGCTGAGCGAGGGAGTCGACCCACGCACGATCGGGCGCCGCCCCGAGCTCCTCGAAGACGTCGCGGGCCGCCTGGAGCTCGAGCGCGGCCGCCTCGCCGTCGCCGAGCGCGCGGCACGCCAGCCCGACGAGCACGCGGGCGCGGGCGGCCTCGTACGGAGCTCCGAGCTCCTGCCAAAGCTGCCAGGCACGCCGCAGGGTCACCAGCCCTGCGCGGGCATCGCCCTCCGCCAGCTCGACCGCACCGCGGGCATGCGCCAGCATCGCCTGCAGCATCCCGCTCTCGTAGAGCTCCGAGAGCTCGGAGAGCTCGCCGCAGGCGCGCCGCGCCCCCGGAGCATCGCCGACCGCGAGCATGATCTCGACGTAGGCGGGTAGGAGGAGGACGCGCCTGAGCGGCTCGGTGACCTCTTCCGCAACCCTGCGCATCGCGGCAGCCGCGGCGGCGGCCCGTCCCTGGGCCAGACGCAGGAGGGCGAGGCCCGGCTGCGGCTCCCACCCGTGCCGGCTCGCCTCCCGGTAGGCCTCTTCGGCCGCGGCGTAGTCGCCTTGGAGGCGGTGGAGCTCGCCTTGCCGGTAGCAGGCCTGCCCTGCCCCCTCCCGGCTCATTCCCCGGCGCCTGCGGGCCTCCCGCGCCTCGGCCAGCGCGTCCCGCCAGGCGCCGTGCAGCTGCATGATCTCGGCGCGGTGCACCAGACAACGGCCCGTGAAGGCCACGAGGTCGGGCTGCTGCTCGCACCAGCGCGTCAAAGCGGCTGTCCACTCCCGGGCGCGGCGCAGCTCGTAGACCTCCTGGCAGGCGGCGATCACGCCGCAGTAGACGAGCCCGGTGACGATCGGAGACAGCTCCCCCGTCGTGGCGGCCACCATGGCCTCGTCGAGCAGACCGAGACCCTCCCTGACGTCCCCGTGCCTGATCAGGACCTGGCCTCGCGCGTGGACCGCGAGGGCGAAGAGGTCCGCATCGTCGAAGCGCTCGCCGAGCGCCGCGGCCTCGGCCGCCGTCGCGGCCGCGGCCTCGAGATCGCCTCTCGCCTCCTGCTCGAACATCACCGGCAGCAGCATGTAGCCGCGCTCGACGCAGTCGCCGCCTTCGCGCTCGAGCAGCCGCTGGGCGCGGCCGAGCCATCCGCTCGCCTGACCGACGTCCCCGCGCAGCGCCAGGTTGACGCCGACCCAGAAGGCGCAGCGCACGGCGCGCAGGGCCTCGCCCGCGTCCGCGTGGAGCTGATGCGCACGCCCGAGGAGGTCCATCCACTCGTCGTCGCGACCCAGCATGTAGGCGGACGTCGCGAGCAGCTCGACGTCCTCCACGCCCAGCGGCGACGCCTGATCGGCTTGCGACAGCCACCGGTAGGCGTCGGTCCAGGCGCGCCGTGCGTAGGACTCACGACCACGCCCGAGCGCATCGACGGCGCCGGCCACGGCTACTCGGACCGAGCCGGCGGGCCGATGCGGAGGATGCGGTCGTCGCCCTCGCGCGGATCGCCCCGGCCGTCCAGGTTGGACGTCGCGAGGTAGACGGCGCCGTCGGGACCGACGGCGACGTCCCGAAGCCGGCCCAGCTCGCCCTGGTAGAGGATCTCCTCCCCGGCCACGGAGCCGTCCTCGGCGAGCGTGAGTCGGCGCAACGACTGGTCCTTGAGCGTGACGAAGAGGAGTGAGCCGCGCCACTGCGGGATCAGCTCGGCGTCGTAGACGACGCAGCCGGCAGGTGCGATCGTCGGCGTGTAGTTGTAGATGCCGTTGCCGGTGACCTCCGGCCAGCCGCCGTTCGAGCCCTCCGTCAGAAGGTTGATCTCGTCGCCCCGGTCCGGTCCGTGCTCGGTCGAGTAGAAGCGGTCGTCGGGCGCGAAGCAGAGGCCTTGCGCGTTGCGGTGCCCGGCGCTGAAGACCGAGGCCTCGCCGGTGTCCGGGTCGACGCGGAGGATCTTGCCGTTCAGGCTCCCTCCGTCCTGGGCGAGCTCGCCGGCGCCCGCGTCCCCGGTGGAGACGAAGAGGTCGCCCTCGGGCCCCAAGCGTATGCGTCCGCCGTCGTGGATCGGAGCCGCGACGATCCCGTCCACGAGCACGGTCTGCGATCCGTCCTCCTCCAAGCGGACGACGCGGTTGCCGTCCGCCGCCGTGTACATGAGGAAGACGCGACCCTCGTCGTCGACCTCGAGCCCCATCAGGCCCGCCTCGCCGGACTCGACGACGCCGTCGATCTCCAGGGTGGGACCGCCCAGGCGGGTGAGGCGGCCCGGCCGCTCGGTGTACCAGAGCCGCCCTCCCGGATCCCAGGCCAGCGACCAGACCGTGTCGAGGTCGCGCGCGACCTCGGTCAGCTCGAGCGGGACGGCCCCCTCGTCCTCGCCCGCCGTCGCGGCCGGCGCCTCCGCCGCCTCGGCGCTCGTCGCCGGCCCGATTGTGCGGGTCTCGGTCGCCGCGGCGGTCGTCCCCGCCTCCGCGGACGGCCCCGTCGCCGCCGGGGAGCCCGCCTCGAGCGCGTCTGAGGACCCACCGCAGCCCGCGGCGGCGATCGGCGCGAGCCCGGCGCAGAGCGCGGCCAGGACGGGCGCGAGAGGCAGCCGCGACGAGCTCAGCCCGAGCCGCATGCCCTCGGATGCTTCCCGCGAAGGTCGACCGGCCGATCGGCCGGAAGCTGCCGCCCGGACATCGATCCACCATAGCCGCGCGGACCGGCCGTGCGGCTCATTCTGCCCCGGCGCCCGAGGCTCGACGTGGACTCGGGGCTAGGAGCGGGCAGCCGCCGCTCGCCGGACGGGCTCGGCGACGGACGGAAGGGTCGACATCAGCTCCTGGAACTCGCGTGGCGCGACGACGACGAGGCGCATGGGCGAGGTGGCGACCACTGTTGCAGTTCGTAGCCGGTTCGCGCTGAGCATGCCGACTTCGCCGAAGAAGTCCCCGGGGCCGAGCGTCGCGATGCGCTTTCCCTCGCGCAGCACGTCGGCGGTACCGGAGACGACCACGACGAACTCGAGCGCGTAGCCGCCCTCCCTCATGAGCGTGGCACCAGAAGGGACGTCGATCTCGTCCGCCAACCTCGTCAGCTCCTCGTGCCGTCGCTTCGGCACGGAGTCGAAGAGCGGGATCGTCGTGACGGTTTTCAGATCCATTGGGTTCTCGCTTTCCGTTGTGAATGCAGCCGGTCCTGTCTCGACGCCTGCTAGAGGCTAGTGCGGTGTGCGCGCGAGCACGGTGCGCCCTCCCGGTGTCTTCGGGTACGGCTGCCCGCACATCCGTCGAGGCGGGGCCTCGGCGGCCGGAGGGCCGCCAGGCCGCCCAGCCTCGAGCGCAGGACCGAGCCCACGCTCGGCCAGGAGGCGCCTCCGCCCGCGGGTTTCCGGCTCCGTCCCTCGACGATTGATCGATGAACCGATCAATCGTCTCCATATCCGGGGCCGCTTCGCGGCCCCGGCGGCATGGCCGCGAGCCGTCCCAGTTACCAGCGCCGCAGCGGCCGATTCGGCCGCTTGCGGCGGTGCCTGCGCGACGTTGATCGGACTTTCCGATCAAACGTCTGCGGGCCTAGATGCTTCGCGAGGCGACGCGCGGGCGGGAGCGCGAGGACAGACCGATCCGGCGCCGGGACGCGGTCGCGACGGGGAGGCCCGCGGCCTATCCTGGTCGGTGCGCCCATGCGGAGCGAGGACCGGCGATGATCAGGGCCCTGATCGTGGACGATCACG
>CAZCIJ010000255.1:0-5043 GCA_964498265.1 uncultured Gaiellales bacterium
CGATGGTACTCGGAGGGTGACCTCCCGGGAGAGTAGGACGCCGCCGGAAGTGCTTCGAGGGCCGCGCAAGCGGCCCTCGTCATCTCTGGCCGGTGACGAGCCGGATCTCCGACCGGTTCATGCTCTCCCGCGGACCGCGAGCGCGCGTGTGACGAGCGCGATGAACCCGTCCCGCGGCGAGCAGCCGACTCCAGCGCCCCGATGTACCGCTCGCAGGCCGCCCCGCTCGCCCATCCCTCGGCGGGCGTGCTCGCCGCGGCTGAAGCCGACGGCGGCCCGGGTCTCGTCTGGTACAAGTCCGCTGTGCGTGGATCCATCGCCAGCGGAGTGACGATCCGGCCGCTTCGTGAGGACGAGCTGGCGGCCGCCGAGCGGATCCACCGGGAGGCGTTCGCGGCTCAGCTCGGGATCGCCGACCCCGCGGACTTCTCACCGGGCACCGAGCTGATCGGCTTTCGCTGGCGCAAGGATCCCGCCGGAGTGCTCGCCGCGGAGCTGGATGGCGAGCTCGTCGGGTCGAACGTGGCCACCAACTGGGGCAGCATCGGCGTTTTCGGTCCGTTGACCGTTCGCCCCGATCTCTGGAGCGCGGGAATCGGCAAGCAGCTCGTCGACGCCGCGGTCGAAACCCTCGAAGGCTGGGGCTGCCGGCACCTCGTCCTCTACACGTTCGCCGAGAGCGCGAAGCACGTCGGCCTCTACCAGCGCTTCGGCTATTGGCCGCGCTTCCTCACCGTGATCGGGGCGAAGGCGCTCGCCATGCACCGTGAGGAGCCACGAGGCTGGATCGGGTTCTCGACCCTGCCCGCCGGCGAGCGGCAAGCCTGGCTTGCCCAGTGCCGTGACCTGACCGAGGCCGTGTACGAGGGCCTTGATGTCGAGCCCGAGATAACCGCTCTCGATGCGCACGGAGCGGGCGAGACGGTCCTCGTTCCCGGTGAGACCGCGCTCGAGGCCTTCGCACTCTGTCACGCGGGGCCTGGTTCGGAGGCGGAGACCGGTGCTGCCTTCATCAAGTTCGCCGCAGCTCGGCCGGGGCGCGGGGCCGGTGAGCGCTTCGACAGGCTCCTCTCGGCTTGCGAGGCGTACGCGGCCTCCCGTCGCGCTACCAGCCTCGTGGCCGGCGTCAACCTTGCTCGCGAGCGGGCCGGACGCATCCTCGCTGCCCGCGGCTACTCGGTCTTCACCCAGGGCGTCGGCATGCACCGTCCGAACGAGGCTGCCTACGACCGGCCGGACCGGTACGTGATCGACGACTGGCGGTAGCCGCGCCTCGTTTGCTCTCCGCGTCAGCGGCGCCCGCGTACGGCGAACGCGCGGGCTGTGAGCGAGAGAGAGCCGCCGGGCGCGATCGGAAGCCTGGCCCGAACGAGGTCGCGCAGGCTCTCACAGCGCGCCTCGTCGAGCGAGGCCGCATAGGCGCCTGCCGGCCCCTGACCGCCGAGGAAGGGCTCCCAGTAGTCATCGAAGCTTGCAAACACCGTCGGGATGTCGATCGCGCGGACCGCCACGTCCGCGAGACCGGCTCCAGCAAACAGCTCCGAGAGACGTTCTGGGCTTGCGATGGGAAAGCGCCGACCCTCGTCGAGCTCGGCGGCCGCAGGCTCGAGCTCGACCACCGCGTCCCAGAAATGCCGCATGAGCTCCATCCCGTCGGCGTAGTCCCACACGTACGCGCCAACCGTTCCGCCGATCCGCGTGACCCGGGCCATCTCGCGCACGGCCCTTTGGGGCTCGGCGACGAAGTTCAGCACGAGCCCCGCAACCGCTGCGTCGAAACAACCGTCCTCGAACCGGAGCGCTGACACATCGCCTACCCGGAAGCTCGCACGACTGTCGCGGAGATGGGCTTCGGCGTGCTCCACGTAGGCCTGTGACGGATCGATGCCCTGGACACGCGCCGGCGATGCGTACTCGAGAATCGTCTCGGTCAGCGCACCCGTCCCGCAGCCGACATCGAGCCAGCGCCCGTCGAGGGGTACCTCGAGCCAGTCGAGAAACCTCTGCGCGACGGGTCGGCTCCACCGCCCAACGTAGCGTTCATAGGCGGCCCCGCCCGTGTGCCATTGCTGCGCGCGCTCGCGATCCACGTCCGGTGTCACGGCGCGCTTGTCGTTCGATGGGTCATGGCCGGCCCTATGCGGCTCGAAGCCGCTCGCGCCAGCCGGGATCGAGCGCGCGCAGGCGCTCGACGCGCTCGGCGATCGGCGGGTGCGTGTTGAACATGGTCGCCAGCCGGTCGCTGCCGAACGGGTTGACGGTGTAGAGCGGCTCGGTGGCCGGGCTGGCGCTGAACTCGATGAGCTCCATCGCCTGCTCGAGACGCACGAGCGCGTCGGCGAGCCCGTGCGGGGAGCCGCAGGCCTCGGCGGCTGCTGCGTCGGCCGCGTGCTCGCGCGCCGGTGACAGGAACATGTGCACGCCGCTTGCAGCGGTCGGCGCGAGGACGAAGAGCAGGGCCCGCTCGAGCAGTCCGCCGATCCGGCTCGCCTCGACCATCCAGAGGGCGATGAGCGAGACCGGCGTCTGGATCGAAACGTCACGGTGGCGGCCGTGCGCCAGCTCGTGCGCGACGACGCCCTCGAGCTCGGCCGGAGGCAGAGCGGTGATGAGACCTTCGCTCAGAGCGATCGCGAAGTCGGACGCGCCCCGCCCGACCGCGAGCCCGCGCGGGAACCCGTCGGGGATGACGTACACCTTCGGTCGGGCGACGCCGACGGCAGCGGCGAGCCGCTCGACCGTCGTGTGCAGCAGAGGCCCTTCCGCGATCGGGAGCTCCCTCGCGCCGATCGTAGCGAGCAGGATCCTGGCCCCGTACCAGGACACGGTCGCCGCCATGAGCAGGGAGACGACCAGGAAGACGCTCGCGAGGCGGAACCCACCCAGCCACCATCCGAGCGCGCCAAGCGCGGCGACGAAGCCCCCGAGCAGGAGCAGGGTCTTGAGGACGTTGCGCGCGACAAGGAGCGCCGAGCCCACGTGCGCTCTACGAGTCGTCGCTCTCGTCTGCCTCGCTGAGCCCTCGCGGCGGCCAGTCGGGCTCCGGCGCGTCGCACCGGCTCGAGCAGTGTACCGAGGCGACGTTCTGGAGCGGGACGAGGATGTGCCCGTTCAGCTCGACGTGCTCGACGCCGTGGACTGAGCAGTAGGCGGTGAGGATGCCGTCCTGGTACTCGCCGCCGAAGAGCGAGATCGCGACTTGCTCGCCGATGTACTTGCTCGTGTAATCCTCCACACGTGGAGTGTAGTGCCTGGCCTGCGGCTGCCCGCAAGCGCAGGCGCCAGCCGGTCCGTCCTAGGAGAAGGAGCCGAGGACCCGGAACGTCCCGTTCTCGGCGAGCACGGCCGAGAGCCCCCCGTTCGGAACCGTCGGGTGGAGACGGCGGTACTCGTGCAGGGAGAGCCGCAGCGCGTGCGCGTGCACGGCGCGAATCGCCGCCCCGTGGGAGACGACGAGCACGTGGTCGCCGGCGTGGAGGGTCGCGAGCTCGGTCACCGCTCGCACCATGCGCGCCCCCATCTCCTCGTAGCTCTCGCCGCCGGCCCAGCCCCTCTCGCCCGCCTTCCAGCGGGCGATCTCGTCGGGCGTGATCTCGTCGTGGCGGCGTCCCGACCAGGAGCCGCAGTCGACCTCGCGCAGATCCGTCCTGACGACGACCGCCAGTCCCCGCCGCTCCGCGACGACATGCGCGGTGTCGCGCGCCCTCGCGAGGTCGCTCGCGTAGACGGCTGTCAGGGGGACGGCGTCGAGCTGCTCCGCGAGGGCCGCCGCCTGCGCCCGGCCGCGGTCGGTGAGCGGCCGGTCGGCGTGGCCCTGCCAGCGCAGCTCGCGGTTCCAGTCGGTCTCGCCGTGCCGTGCGAGCAGGATCGTCGCCACGGCGGCTATCGTAGGCCGCCGGATGGACCTCGAGTTGAAGGACCGCGTGTGCGTCGTCACCGGCTCGACCGCCGGCATCGGCCTCGAGACGGCGCGCTTCCTCGCCGCGGAGGACGCGCGCGTGGTCGTCTGCGGGAGGCACGAGGGCGCGCTCGAGGACGCCGCGAGCGAGGTCGGAGCGGCGCTCGCGGTTCGCTGTGACGTCGCTGATCCGTCCGGGCCGGCCGAACTCGTCCGGCGGACGGAGGACACGCTTGGCCGCGTGGACGTGCTCGTCAACAACGTCGGCCTCGCGGTGCAGCGGAGCCTCGAGGAGGTGACCGACGACGACTGGGAGCTCACGTGGCGCACGAACGTCATGAGCGCCGTTCGCGCCATCCGCGCGGTCGTGCCGGGGATGCGGTCCCGCGCGTACGGCCGCATCGTCAACGTCAGCTCCACCTCGGGGAAGCGCCCGTCCACCAGCATGCCCGACTACTCGGTGATGAAGGCGGCCCTGCTGTCGCTCTCCCGCCTCGTGGCGGACGTGTACGCCAAGGACGGGATCGCCTGCAACGCCGTCTGCCCGGGCCCCACGCTCTCGCCCGCATGGCTCGCCCCGGGAGGTCTCGCCGACCAGGTCAGCGCTCGCGCCGGCAAGAGCCGCGAGCAGGTGCTCGAGGACATGGGGAAGGGGCGTCCGATCGGGCGCATGGCCGAGCCGGAGGAGATCGCCGCCGTCGTCGCGTTCTTGTGCTCGGACCGTGCCAGCTATGTCACAGGTGCGGCGTGGAGCGCCGACGGCGGCACCGTTCCGATCATCATTTAGCGTGGGGGAAACCCCTGGTTCCCCCGACGGACCCACCTCCTTGCAGGCGCTCCGGGTTCTTCTGGCGGCAGCGGAGTCGGCGGCTCGAGAGCGGGGTCGAGGGTCGCCTCTCGCTTGCTGAGCCTCCGCCGGGCGAAGCCCGGCTTCGGCGGCGAATCTGCGCGACACGACGCCACCAAGAAGGGTTAGCGCGAAGCTTCCCGCTAACCGGGCGCGCGGCTACGCTTGAGTGGTATGTGCGACAGAGCACGCCCGCTGGTTGTAGGGGCCGGACATGCTCGGCCCCTACGCGTGAGCATGGGCGTCGCCGCATGGGAGCGGCACCGTGCCTGAGATCGCCGGAGCAGTCGCCGGCGGC
>CAZCIJ010000256.1:0-5043 GCA_964498265.1 uncultured Gaiellales bacterium
GCCTGCATCTCAAGCTCCTTGCCTCCCGCCCTTCGCTCTGCGTGTGCTGGATTCCTCCGGGGCAAGGACGACACCGAAGATGCGTGGGCGTTCACCAGGCAGCAGTGGGTCCTGAGCATCGGGCCGGCGTCCGTCCTCTTCCTCGGCGGGCTCACGATGCTCGTACCCCTTCGCGTACCGGTCTGGGTCGGCGGGCTGGCTGCCTTCGCCGGCGCTGCATGGCTCCTGGTGGGTCCGCCGCTGTACCCGGTGTTCTCCGCCGGCGGCGTGGAGATGGTCGCCGCGAGCGCGTGGGAGGCGGCGCTGCTTTGGATCGGCTACTTCTACGGAGTCGGCGGCCTTGCCCTCTACCTCACCGGGCTCGCGCACGGACTGGCCTCAAGGCCCGGCGGGGTCGCCGGAGAGCGCCCCGCCGCGAGGGAGCCCGACGCGGGCCGAGCAGGCGTCCGAGAGCACGGCGAGGCCGGAGCGCCGGCGGGTCGTCCTCCCGTCGTAGGGACGCCGACCTCGCTTCGGGCGAACCCCGGGGCGCTCGACCGGAGGCTCAGCGCTGCACCTGGGATCCGCCGACGATCGCGTCGCGGCCGTCCGGATAGCGAACCCACGCCTTGTGCGTCCCGTCGTAGTCGGGTCCCCAGAGGACGAGCGTCGCGGGCTCGCCGCGCACCCGGCACGGCTCCGCTCCCTCGGGATCGAGCCCTCGCCAGACGCGGATGAACGGGTTTGCCTCCCACTCGGAGCCGATCGTCGAGGGCTCCCTGTGGCCGGGATGGATCCGGGTCTCGTGCGGGAGCCTCATCAAGACGTCCATGATCGAATGGACCTGGTCGGCGTAGCCCGTGGGCCCGCCGCCGACCGTCCCGCCGACCGTGCCCTTGAAGAGGCAGTCGGCGGTCAGGCAGTCGGTGCCGTCCACGAGCAGGGCGAGGTGGTCGCGGCAGTGGCCGGGCGTGGCGAGCGCCCTGATCTCGAGCTCGCCCGAGCGGATCACGTCACCGTCCTCGATCGTCTCGTCGACCTGAACGCCCGCCTCGCGCGCGAGCGGGTGGGCGAGCACGGGAACGCCGAAGCGACGGGCGTCCTCCTCGCAGGTGACGACGTGATCCATGTGGTGATGGGTGACGAGCACGTGGGTGATGGTGACGTCCAGGCTTTCCGCCCTCTCGATGAGCGGCTCGTTGATCCCGTTCGAGTCGACGAGCACGCCGCGGCCGCCCTCGCGATCGGCGACGAGGTAGGCGTTGGAGAGCCACGAGGGATGCTCGGTGCGTTCGACGATCATGGCGGGCGCTTCGACCTCCTATTCGAACCGGATGACGCTGCGGATGCCCTCTTGGCGCTCCATGGCCTCGAAGGCGGCGTTCACGTCCTCGAGCGGGATGCGAGCGGTCACGAGCGCCTCGACGTCGATCTCGCCGTCGAGCCAGCGCTGAACGAGCCCCGGCACCTGTGTACGTCCCTTGACGCCCCCGAACGACGATCCCGTCACGCGGCGACCCGTGATGAGGAGGCGAGGGACGATCTGAAGCGTCTCGCCCTTGCCGGCGACGCCGACCATCGTGGCCAGGCCCCACGCCTCGCGCGCAGCCTCAACCGCCTGCCGCATCACGCCCACGTTGCCAGTCGCCTCGAACGTGAAGTCGGCGCCGAAGCCTCCGGTCTCCGAGCGGACCCACTCGACCGTGTCGTCGTCGGCGAGCCGCACGTCGGTGGCTCCGTGCCGCCGCGCCTCCGCGAGCCTGACCTCGGAGAGGTCGATCGCGAGGATCCTCTCGGCACCCGCGAGCCGGCAGCCGATGACGGCGCCGAGGCCGACCAGACCGCATCCGAAGACGGCGCACGTCGCGCCGGGCTCGACCGTCGCCGTGGAGAGGGCGGCCCCGATCCCGGTCGAGAGCCCGCACGCGAACGGTGCGCAGCCGTCGAGCGGCGCCTCGGGGCTGACCTCCGCGAGCGCGATCTCGGGGACGACGGTGTACTCGGCGAAGGTCGAGGTCCCCATGAAGTGCCTGAGCGGCTCGCCGTCGCGCGAGAAGCGTGTCGTGCCGTCGGGGAGGAGGCCGAGCCCCTGCTGGTCCCGGATCGCGAGGCAGCGGTTCGTGTTGGGGCTGCGGCAGTGAACGCAGGTGCCGCACTCGGGCGCGAACAGCGTGACGACGTGGTCGCCGGGAGAGACGAGCGTGACGTTCTCGCCGATCCGCTCCACGACGCCCGCTCCCTCGTGGCCGAGTACGCACGGCGCGTAGCCGGTGGGGTCAGCCCCCGAGGCCGTGTAGAGGTCCGTATGGCACACACCGCAGGCGGCGAGGCGCACGAGCGCCTCGCCTGCTCTCGGCGCCGCGAGGTCGATCTCCTGCACGCGGAGCGGCTCGCCGAACTCCTCGAGGATGGCGGCCCGGACCTTCACCGGGGCCGATCCTATCGTGTGGCTTCTCGCCCGAGCCCTTGCTCAGACCTTCTTGCCCGGGTTCATCAGGCCCTCCGGGTCGAACGCGCGCTTGATCGCGGCGTGCGCCGCCAGCGCGGCAGGGCTCCACTGGAGTCCGAGGCGCCCACGCTTGAGCCAGCCAAGCCCGTGCTCGCCGGAGACCGAGCCGCCGAGGCGCGCGGCGAGCGCGAAGATCTCGTCGGCTGCCCTCTCGGCCCGCGCGAGCTCCTCGGGGTTCGACGGGTCGACGAGGAAGTTGGCGTGCACGTTGCCGTCCCCCGCGTGTCCCCAGCTCACGGCCTCCACGTCGTGGCGCCGGCCGATCGAGACCACCTCGCCGATCGCCTCCTCGAGACGGTCGAGCGGGACGACGATGTCCTCACCGACCTTCCCGCCGCGCCTGGCGGCAGCCGCGATCGAGACGCCGTCGCGCCACCGCCAGAGCGCGGCCACGTCGGCGGGGGCCTCCGGCGCCCGGATGGCGGTGGCGTCCTCGTCGAGCGCCTCGACCACCTCGTCGCGCAGGCGCAGCGCCTCCGCGCGGGCGCCGTCGGCCTCCGCGAGGAGCATGAAGCGCGCCGACGCGGGGCCTCCGCCCGGAAAGGCGGCTCCCGCGGCGGCGAGAGCGCCCCTGTCCAGGTACTCGAGCGCTGCCGGGACGATCCCGCTGCCGAGGACGCGCTCGATCGCGGCGCAGCCGCTCCCGGCGCTGTCGTAGAACGCGATCACGGGGAGGGACAGCTCGGGAGCGGGTTGGAGCCGGAGCCAGGCCGCCGTGATGATCCCGAGCGTTCCCTCGGAGCCGACGAGCAGGCTCTTGAGGTCGTACCCGGCCTGGTCCTTGCGGATCGGGCCGCCGACGGAGATCAGCTCGCCCGGCGGAAGCACGGCCTCGATCCCGGTGACCCAGCGCCCGGTCACGCCGTACTTGAAGGCGTGAGGGCCGCCGGCGTTGGTCGCGATGTTGCCGCCGATCTGCGACTGCTCGGCTCCGCCGGGGTCGGGCGGGAACAGAAGCCCGCTCTCGCGAGCGACCCGCTTGAGCTCGCTCGTGCGCACGCCCGCCTCGACGTTGATGCGCCACAGCAGCGGGTCGAAGGAGCGGATGCGCGTCAGCCGCTCGAGGCTGACGACGACCCCGCCGTCGATCGGGACTGCCCCTCCGGCGTAGCCCGTGCCCCCGCCTCGCGGCACGATCGGCACCCTGCGCTCGTAGCACCATGCGACGACTGCGGCAACCTCCTCGGCGCTTCCCGGCAGGACGACTGCGTCGGCGCGCCCGGAGAGGCCCCGCGTCAGCGAGGCGTCGTGCAGGTACTCGGAGCGCGCCCCGGGGAGGACGTTGTCGGCGCCGACGATCGGTGCGAGGTCGCGCGCCGCGAGAGGCCCATCCCGCAGGGAAGGAGAACCCTCGCTCTGTCGAGAACCCTTCATCGATGCCCCCACGACGCCACGGTACTCGAGGCTGACGATGGCGACCACGCTCGGGCCTGAGATCGGCTCGATCCCCCGTCAGCTGCGCGGCTACGACTCGGAGTCGGTCGATTCGCTGCTGCGCGAGATCGCCGGCGCCCGCGAGGAGCTCGCCGCCGAATGCGATCGGCTGAGGGCCCAGCTGGCGGCGATGCGAGCGGAGATCGACCAGGGACGAGCGCTCGAGCGGCAGCTTCGGGAGACCTTCGTCTCTGCCCAGCGGGACGTGGAGGCGCTGCATGCGGAAGCGGCTCTCGAGGCCGGGGCCGTCGTCGAGGAAGCGAGGAGGCGCGTCGGCGACCAGCGTGCCTGGCTCGACGAGGAGGCGGAGCGGATCCAGGCCGAGATCGATCGCCTTCACGGCGTCGAGAGGCAGTTTCGAGCCAGCGCGCGGGTTCTGATCGTCGAGGCCCTGCGGCGCCTCGACGCGCCGGCAACCGAGGAGCACCGGCCCGGGGGTGAGCCAGAGGCTCCCGAGCGGGGGGAGGGCTCTGGAGCCGTTGAATCGAGCGAAGGACCACCCGCGGCGTCCGTCGCCGAGGAGTCGCCTGACCGGCCACCGGCGGTCGAGACGGAGCAACTCCGAGAGGACGCGGCGTCCGCGCCGTCACGGGCGCCGCTGATCGACGACACGATGGACATCCCGATCGTCGAAGCCCCGTTCCCTCCGCCCGCTCGGAGGATCGTCTCGGTGCGCGCGGTGGGCCTCTCTCTGGGGATCCTCGTCGTCGGCGCAGCCATCGCGATCGCGATCTGGCTGCTTCGCGACGGCGACGCAGGGCGCAGCGAGACCGTCAACCCGACCGCCACGACCGAGGTCTCGGCTGCGGCTCTGCCGCCGGCCGACGCCGCGACCATCTCCACCCCGGAGCCCTTGCCAGGTCAGGACGAGGCCCCTCCCTCTGGGACGGTCGAGAAGGGGCAGCAGCCGTCTGACGGGGAACCGCCAACGGCAGCTCCTGTGCCCGCGATTCTCGTCCTTCGCGCCTCGGGCGGGGACTGCTGGCTCTCCGTCCGCCAGAGCTCCGCCGGGGGGAAGCTCCTCTACGAGGGCTTCCTCTACGAGGGCGAGTCGCGACGCTTCGAGTCGAGGCGCGTCTGGGTACGTATCGCCAACCCCGAGAATCTCTCCGCACGGCTGA
>CAZCIJ010000257.1:0-4973 GCA_964498265.1 uncultured Gaiellales bacterium
GAGCACGAACCAGAGGTAGTCCCAGACCACCGCGAGCACGAGGTACGTTGCGAGCGTGCGCGCCTCCGCTCCCCACGTCCACTCCTGACCCCAGAAGTACGGCAGGTGCAGCGCGAGGAGAGGTAGGGGCAAAGCGAAGACGTGGTAGCCCGTGAGCGGCCGCCTCGCCATGAACCAGCCGTACACGGTCGCGATCACGCCCCGGCGCCGGTACCAGGTCGGCAGGCGCTCGGCCCACCCGTGGGCCGCCTCGATCTCGATCTCCACGCCCGCGAGGAGGAACGCCCAGCTCCACATGAACGCCACCCAGCCCGCCTCGCTCACGCCGCCGGCCTCCGTTGTCGCGACGACCTCCGTCCGGCGGCGGCCTGGAGCTGCTCCTCGAGAGCGCCGAGCGCGACCGCATTCCCGTCCTGCTCGTAGGACGACAGCGCTTCCTCGTAGGCGGGAAGCCGCTCCAGGAACGCCTCGAGCTCCTTCTCCGTGAGGGCGCGAGCGTAGCGGCCGAAGCCGAGGCGGTCGACGTACCGGGCGTTCAGCTGCTGCTCGGCTTGGCCGGCCAGCGGGAGCGAGAGGATGGGCTTGTGCAGGTAGACGGCCTCCGAGAGGAGCGTGAAGCCGCCTCCGGTGACGAGCCCCAGGCACGTTCGCAGGTCGTCCACGAAGGCCGCCTCGCTGAACGGCCGATGCATGAGGTTGCCGTCGAGGACGTCCTCCTCGACGCAGCCGGCCATCCCGTAGACGCGGCAGGGCACACCCGAGGCCTTCAGGACGGCGAGCACGCTCTCCTCGCCGGCCCAGTACACGAGCAGGTGGGCGCCGCGCTCCGGCCTCGCGGCGACGATCTCGGGTCGGACGAGGGAGGGAACCAGCGTCGTGTGCCTGCGCCGCAAAGGCGGGTAAAAGAACGTCGTCACGAGGTAGTGGAATGCGCGAGGCACCTTCATGGCGACGTAGGCGCGAGCCACGTGGAAGTCGTCGCGGTACCCCTTGAGGAGCTCGCCGTCGTGCCCGCAGCGGTCGAGCATCTGGATGTTGTCCAGGCTGACGATAGGCAGGCGGCGGCGCTGGGCGAACAGCACGCTGAAGCTCTCGAAGTCGCTGATCACGACGTCGGGGCGGAACTGCTCGGCGAGCTCGAAGTACTTGCGCACGTCGTGCGGCCATCCGCTCACCGCGCCGCGGAGGTTCTGCACGACGGACTGGAGCATCCGGACGTCCGCACCGTCCTTCGTGAACGACAGGCCCCAGATCTCGTGCACGCTCGGGCCACGCTCGGCGAGGTAGCCGAACGCGCGCCCGGAGGCGACGACGCGCACGTCGTGGTTGCGCTCCAGCTCGCGCAGGACGACGCCGGCCCGCATCGCGTGGCCCATGCCCTCGCCCTGGACGCCGTAGAGGATCCTCAGTGCGGGGACCCTTGCTCGACGTCGTGAGAGGGATGCGGGGCGCCCCCGACGAGATCGGAGAACCAGCGCTCGAAGCGCCCGAGGCGACCCCGCTCGTATCGCCTCGTGGCGCGTGCGAGCTTCCTCTCGCGGCGGGCCCGGAACCTCCCCCGGCCCCGGCCGGGATCGTAGAACCAGTGCGCCCAGGGAGAGCCGGGCTTCGCCAGGCGGATCGCTCCGACGAGACCGACGATCGGTATCAGCACGGCGACGGTCCCGACCATCGGCTTCTTCTTGAGAAACGTGATCGCCGCGAAAGTGACGTTGAAGGCGATGAAGGTGAAGAACACGGCCGCGCCGTCCTGCCTGTCCTGGTCGTCGATGCCGAAGGGCGAGGAGACCACGAGGAGCAGCCCTGCGAGCGCGACGCCCATCAGCATCGCGTCCACGGACGTTCGTCCCGCCTCCGTCCAGTACACGTCCTTCAGGTGGAAGATCATGGCGAACTCGTCGAGCGTGAGCGCCGCGCCGACGCCGAAGAAGATCGCGACGAGCTCGTAGGCGACCTCCCCGTTGGTCAGCGTGGAGAAGCCGAGAATCCCGCAGACGACCATCAGGATCACGCCCGGGACCATGTGGTGCATGTGGGTCCCGCCGACGTTCCCGCTCCCCCACCCGCGCGCCCGAGCGAGCCGCGTATAGAGCCGCACGAGCGCGAAGGTGACGAGGAAGGCGACGAACAGGAAGAGCATCGGCTCCTTGCCCTCGTCGTAGATGTAGGTGTCGTACCCCGGGACGAACCGGAAGAGGTTCACGCCGCCATTATCGGCGGCCAGGGCCAGAAGCTCTAGAGGACAGGCTCCTAGCTCGGGCCTGCGTCAGCCTCGCCGGCGACGGCCACCGTGATGCCGGCTTCGGGCAGAAGGCGGATGTCCGCCTCGGGCATGAAGAGCTGCTGACGGGTCATGAGGAAGAGCTCGGGGATGATCTCGGCGCGGACCTCGCCGTCCGAGAAGACTCGGACGACCGAGCTCTGCGAGACGACGACCGACACGGCCTCGGTGGCGGCGGTGATCGACGCCGCGGCCGCGTGGCGCGTGCCCAGGCCGGGGAGGAAGGTGGTCGCTCCGAGCTCGACGTCGATGTAGCGGCCGGCCGAGAGGAAGGTGCCGTCGTCGTCGACGACGAAGCCCCCGTCGAGCTGGGCGAGCTCCTTGATCGTCTCGCGCAGATCGGGGCGCTCGACGTGGAGCAGCTCCGTCGGGTGCCCGTAGAGCGGATCGAGCAGGAGCGGACGCGAGCGCTCGAGCACGGCCTCGACGTCGCCGACGACGAAGAGCGTGCCGATCTTGCGGCCCTCCCGGCCCTCGCGCGCGATCTCAACGGCGAGCTGGATGACCTCCTCGAGCGTCTGCTTGCGGGTGTCGGTGCACCGCGCGCGAGAGCAAACGGATCCGAAGGTCCGGTCGAGCTGATCCCCGTGCATCGTCTCCACCGCTCTGTTCAACGCGCAGCGAGCCCCGGCTCATTCCCAGCCTCTAGGATCGCAGGCGATGCGCGCGATGGTGCTCGAGGCCCCCGGAACGCCGCTGCGCGCGTCCGATCTGCCGGTCCCGACGCCCGGCGACGGCGAGGTTCTCGTCCGCGTCCACGCCTGCGGCGTCTGCCGCACGGACCTCCACGTCGTCGACGGCGAGCTCCCCGAGCCGAAGCTGCCGCTCGTCCCCGGCCACCAGATCGTGGGACGCGTGGAGGAAGCGAGCTCGGGAGTCGAGACTCTCGCCGCGGGCGACCGTGTCGGAATCCCGTGGCTCGGCTGGACGTGCGGCGAGTGCCGCTTCTGCCGCGCCGGCCGCGAGAACCTCTGTGACCGCGCGCGGTTCACCGGCTACCAGCTCGACGGCGGCTACGCGGAGTGGACGACGGCAGACAACCGGTACTGCTTCCCGATCCCGGAGGGATATCCCGACCTCCAGGCCGCGCCGCTGCTCTGTGCCGGTCTCATCGGCTACCGCTCCCTCACCCTGGCGGGGGACGGCGAGCGGCTCGGCCTCTACGGGTTCGGCGCCGCCGCCCACATCGTCATCCAGGTCGCGCGCTGGCAGGGCCGGAGGGTGTTCGCCTTCACGAGGGCGGGCGACGAGGCGGCACAACGCTTCAGCCGGGAGCTCGGCGCGGAATGGGCGGGCGACGCGCTCGCGCCGCCCCCCGAGGAGCTCGACGCCACCATCATCTTCGCGCCGGCGGGCGAGCTGGTGCCCGCGTCCCTCAGGGCGGTCGCCAAGGGCGGGACGGTCGTCTGCGCCGGCATCCACATGAGCGACATTCCCTCGTTTCCCTACGAGATCCTCTGGGGGGAGCGCGTGCTGCGGTCGGTCGCGAACCTCACCCGCCGTGACGGCGAGGAGTTCCTGCGTCTCGCCCCGCGAGTCCCCGTGCGAACCGAGGTGGAGGCGTTCGCGCTCGAGGACGCTCCCGAGGCGCTCGACCGGCTGCGCGCAGGCAGGATCCGCGGCGCAGCCGTGCTCCGGGTGAAGGAGCCGGCCGGCGGCTGACCCGCAAGCGGTCGCGAGATCCTGAGCCCCGCGGCAGGGCAGATCGAGGCCCGGCCGAGCCCCTAGACGATTGATCGACAAATCGATCAATCGTCTCTCTACACGGGGCCGCTTCGCGGCCCCACGAGAGATCCTGCGCCGCGGCGGCCGTCTCGGCCGCTGCGGCGGTGCTAACGCGACGTTTGATCGGACTTTCCGATCAAACGTCTACTGCTCTTGCGGCGTCTCCTGGCCGGCGCGCCGAGGCGCCAGGGCCTCGAGCAGCGATGCCTCGCTGGGCGTCTCGCCGTCGCCCTCGCTCTCGAGCCGATCGAGAGCCGCGGCAAGGAGGACACGGTAGCTCGCTCGAAGCTCCCGCTCCTGCTTGCGAAGCCGTTCCACGCCGCTCTCGGCTCGCTCGCGCTCGAGCACCGCCCGCTTCTGGATACCCTCAGCCTCGGCTCGAGCGTTCGCGAGGATCTCGTCGGACTCCTTCGTCGCGCGTTCCCTGAGCTCGTCGGCGGCACGCTGCGCGGAGATGAGCGCGTCGCGCATCAGCTGCTGTGCCACCCGGTGCTCCGAGAGCTCTTTCTCGAGCTCCTGAATCTGCTGCTTCAGCTGCGATCGCTCCGTAGTCATGCTCTCCACGGTCGTCGAGAGCTCACCCAGCAGCTGGTCGACCACCTTCGGGTCGTAGCCTCGGAACGCCTTGTCGAGCTTGATGTTCTTCAAGCCCTCGGGGGTGAGGGGGGTCACCTGGTCTGTCATCCGGTCTCCTCGCTCCGCCGGCTCTCCTTTGAGCCTAGCGGATGACTCGGCGGCTGCCTAGTGCGGCGTCTCGCAACGTTTCACCTGAAACTCACGTCTCGTGACGCCGCACTGACATTCGAGCTTCAGTCGAGCGCGAGCGTCTGCGTCCCCTGCGCCGTGACGAGGATGTTCGCCGTCCCAGGAGGAAGGTCGAGCAGCTTGCCGTTCAGGCGTGCGGAGAGGTTCCCGGGGTTGCCGATCCGTACCCAGACGCGCCTCGACTCGAAGCGTCGCGACTCGC
>CAZCIJ010000258.1:0-4962 GCA_964498265.1 uncultured Gaiellales bacterium
CGCTTCTCGGGCAGCTGACACGCCGGCCGTCCACCCGTCCCGCCGGCCGCACCTGCGACCCGCGCGGGCGCTACGCTGTCGAGAGCGGGAGTCCCTGCCCGGGGGCTGAGAGGCGGCCACGAGGTCGCGACCGCGGAACCTGATCTGGGTCATGCCAGCGAAGGGAGAATCAGGATGGCAGACGAGCTGAAGATCGCCGGAAGGACGTTCCGCTCGAGGCTCATCCTCGGGACGGGAAAGTACGACGGCGTGGAGCAGATGCGCGATGCGGTCGCCGCGTCGGAGTGCGAGATGGTGACCGTGGCCGTGCGGCGCATCGACTTCGACGCAGCCGAGGACGACATCACGGCTCACCTGCCGGATGACGTCCTGCTCCTCCCGAACACGTCGGGAGCCGAGACGGCCGACGAGGCGGTGCGCATGGCCCGGCTCGCGCGGGCGGGAGGGCTCCCGGACTGGGTCAAGCTCGAGGTGATCCCAGACCCGCGCTACCTCCTACCCGATCCGGTCGAGACGCTGCGGGCGGCCGAGCGGCTTCTCGCGGAGGACTTCGTCGTGCTTCCCTACATCAACGCCGACCCCGTGCTCGCGCGGAAGCTCGAGCAGGCCGGGTGCCACGCCGTCATGCCGCTCGCGGCGCCGATCGGCTCGGGCCGAGGGCTGAAGCTACGCGAGGGCATCCGCATCATGATCGAGCAGGCCGCCGTCCCGGTGGTCGTCGACGCGGGGCTCGGCTCGCCGTCGCACGCGGCCGAGTCGATGGAGCTCGGAGCCGACGCCGTGCTCGTGAACACGGCCGTCGCGAGGGCCGACGATCCCGCCGGAATGGCCCGTGCGTTCCGCTTGGCCGTCGAGGCCGGACGCGCCGGCCTCCGCGCGGGGATCATGGAGGAGCAGGAGGCGGCGTCGCCGTCGAGCCCGCTGGCCGGCGTCGTCGGCAGGCCGTGATCGTCGAGGTCAACGGGAGGGACCAGGAGCTCGCGCGCGGCGAGACCGTCGAGGCGCTGCTCGAGCGACTGGGCGTCGAGGGGCGCTATGCGCTCGTCGAGCGCAACGGGGAGCCCGTCGACCGCAAGCGGTACGGGACCGTCCAGCTCGAGGACGGCGACGTGCTCGTCGTCGCCAGACCCGTCGCGGGCGGGTGACCGGGAGCCTGTCACGCCGGCCGGTTGACTCCCCGCCGTCCGCCGAGAAGGCCGAGCCCCGGCTTGCCGCGGGCCTGGAAGGGCGCCGCCTCTACCTGATCACCGGCGCGCGGACCGACCTGGGAGACTTCCTCGAGGCGGCCGTGGGCGGCGGGGTCGATCTCGTCCAGCTCCGGGCGAAAGGGCTTCCCGACCGCGTGCTGCTGGCGGTGCTCGAGGAGGCGCGCGAGGTCACCCGCCGGCTCCGCGTTCCCCTCGTCGTAAACGACCGCCCCGACCTCGCGCTGCTCGTCGAGGCGGATCTTGTCCACCTCGGCCAGGACGACCTCCCGCCCTGGGCCGCTCGACGGCTCGGGCTGCGCGTCGGCGTCTCGACGCACTCGCGTCCGGAGGTCGAGGCGGCGGACGCCGACTACATCGGCGTCGGCCCCGTTTTCGCGACCCCGACGAAGCCCGGGCGTCCGGCCGTCGGCCTCGATCTCGTCCGCTACGCAGCCGCGCACGCGAGGCTCCCGTGGTTCGCGATCGGCGGCATCGACGCGACGAACGTGCAGAACGTCGTGGCTGCGGGCGCGGAGCGCATCGCCGTCGTCCGCGCCGTCGGCGACGCCCCGGACCCGGCCGCGGCCGCCCGTACCCTCCGGGACGCCCTGGACAGCCTCTAGCATGGAGTGGTGCTCCGGGCGCGCTGGCTCCTCTCTGCCCTGACGACAGGCGCGGTCGCGGCGTCGATCGGCGTCGCGGTCGCCACAGGCGGCGAGCGCGCGCCCGCGGGGCCGCCGGTCGCCCAGGACGGCGACCTCCTTCCCGATCTCGACGTGCTCGCGCCCTCTGACCTCGTCGTCCAGTCGGCCGTCGTGGACGGCAAGCGCCGCTTCCGGCTCAGCTTCGCGTCCGCAGCGGAGAACGTCGGCCGGGGGCCCTTGATCATCGAGGGCACCCGCGGGAGCATCGGCGACCCGCGCATGGACGCAGACCAGGTCGTCCGGCGCAGCGACGGGACGGAGCGCCGGATTCCCGGCGTCGGTCAGCTCGAGTACGTCGTCGATCCGACCCACGACCACTGGCACCTGCTGACCTTCATGACGTACGAGCTGCGGCGCGCGAAGGGGTTCAAGCTCGTGCGCCCCGACGAGAAGACGGGCTTCTGCCTCGGCGACCGCTACGCGGCTACGCGCTGGTCCGAGCTGCCCGACCGGGCGGCGCGGCCCGTCTACCTGACGAACTGCGGCCTCCGCGACCGTAGCCTGCTGAAGGTCGTCGAGGGCATCTCGGTGGGGTACGGCGACAACTACGAGCCCTGGCGCGACGCGCAGTGGATCGACGTCACCGGCCTCGCGGCGGGACGCTACGTGCTCATCCACCGTGTCAACGCCGACCGCAGCCTCCTGGAGGCCCGGCGAGCCAACAACGCGTCGTCGCTCGCCATCTCGATCACCTGGCCGCGCGGGAAGAAGCGGCTCCCGAGGGTGAGGGTGCTCGCGACCTGCGCGGGCACGGCGCGGTGCCGGGCCGGGTCCTAGAGACCTCGTTGGCGTCCCGCGTCCTCGTCATCGGGCTCGACTGCGCGCCGCCGCAGCTCGTCTTCGATCGGTGGCTCGCCGAGCTCCCGTCCGTCCGCGCCCTCGCCGAGCGGGGCAGCTTTGGAGTGCTCCGGAGCTGCGACCCGCCGATCACGGTGCCGGCATGGGCCGTGATGACCTCCTCCGTGGATCCGGGCACGATGGGCGTGTACGGGTTTCGCAACCGGCGGGACCACTCCTACGACGCGTTGTCCTTCGCCGACTCGCGCGCCGTCCGCGTTCCGCGGGTCTGGGATCTGCTCTCGCTGCGAAGGCGCCCGGTGCTCGTGCTCGGTGTGCCGCAGACGTACCCGGTGAGCCGCGTCCACGGCGCGATGGTCTCGTGCTTCCTGACGCCCGACACGACGACGAGCCAGTACACCTACCCGCCCGAGCTCAAGGCCGAGCTCGAGGAGCTCGTCGGCCGCTACCTCGTCGACGTCGACGACTTCCGCACCGAGGACAAGACGCGTCTGCTCGGGGAGATCGAGGAGATGACGGAGAAGCGGTTCCGCGTGGCCGAGCACCTGCTCGAGACCCGACCCTGGGACCTCTTCTTCATGGTCGAGATGGGGACGGACCGTATCCACCACGGCTTCTGGCGCTTCTTCGACCGCGAGCACCGTCTCCACGAGCAGGGCAACCCGTTCGAGTCGGCCATGCTCGACTACTACCGCCGGCTTGACGAGAAGATCGGCCGCCTCCTTCGCTTCGCCGACGGCGACACGGCGGTGCTCCTGGTCTCGGATCACGGAGCGAAGCGCATGGACGGCGGCATCTGCGTCAACGAGTGGCTCCTGCGGCAGGGGTACCTCGCCCTGAAGGAAGAGCCGCGCGAGCCGACCCGCCTGTCGCCCGAGCTCGTCGACTGGGAACGGACGGCGGCGTGGGGGGAGGGCGGCTACTACTGCCGCCTCTTCCTCAACGTCGCCGGGCGCGAGCCGCAGGGCGTCGTCCGCCCCGAGGACTACGAGCGCGTCCGGGGCGAGCTGAAGGCCGGCCTCGAGGCGCTTGGAGACGACCACGGTCGTCCGATCGGAACGCGCGCCCTCCGGCCCGAGGAGCTCTTCCCCGAGCGCAACGGCGTCGCTCCCGACCTCCTCGTCTACTTCGGCGATCTGGGCTGGCGCAGCATCGGCCAGGTCGGGACGGGCTCCGTGCACGTCTTCGAGAACGACACCGGCCCCGACGACGCCAACCATGCGTTCGAGGGCCTGTACCTCCTGGCGGCGGACGGCGTGGCCGCCGGCCGCGGGCCGGAGCGCGACATCCGCGACATCGCGCCGACGATTCTCAGCCTGCTCGGCGAGGACGTCCCCGCGAGCATGCAAGGCACGAGCCTCGTCTAGACGATTGATTCCGAATGGCGCTCCCCGCTACGCGTCGGGCTTGCCCTGCAGGAGGACGCTCGCCGCCGCGAGCGTCCGGGGGCGAGCGAGCTGCGACCGGAGCCCGAGAGCGGTCGGGGTGGTGGTGACGGTCACGAGCTCGCCCTTCTTCGCCCCGTCGAGGGTCACGGGCCTCGTCCCCCCGTTGCGCTCGCGCTCGACGACCACGTCGGCAGGCACGGTCAGGACGACGGTGCGCTCCACCTCGAACGAGCCGCCGACGGAGAGCTCGGCCGCCTTCACCCGGATCCGGATGACCGTGCCGCCCCCGGCGAGACGCGGCACCCCGATGACCGGGGGCGGCCCGGAGGCCGCGGGCTCGGACGCTGGGGGCAGCGGCTCGAGCGCGGAGCCTTCGTCGGGCGCCGTCTCCGGGGGCGGTTCCTCTGCGCCGCCCTCCGCCGCGGGGGCCTCTTCCGGTGGCGCGACGTCGATTGCCTTGAGCCTCCCCGTCAGCGTGAGCGTCGCGGGCTGGTCCGCCGCCTGGGCTCGCTCGTCCTCGGGGAGCGCGTAGAGGAGGTGCTCCGCCTGCTTGAGCCAGCGGAACGGCGAGACCGCTCGTCCGTCGTCCGGGTGGCGCTCGAAGTGAAGGTGATTCGTCGCGCCGGCGTCGCCCGAGCTGCCCACGTACCCGAGGAGCTCGCCCGCGCGCACCGAGTCGCCGGTCTCCAGCCCCTCCGCGTAGGCGACCCCGGGCTTGCATCCTCCCTTGCCGTCGTTCTTCGGGGTGCGATCGTTGTTCAGGTGGATGTAGAGGTACGTCGTGCCGCTCTTTCCGTACAGGTAGAGCATGCATCCGGCCGACGCCGAGGTCGTGTGGATACGCACCTTGCCGGCCTCGACCGCGACGGCCGGCGCCTTCCACTC
>CAZCIJ010000259.1:0-4945 GCA_964498265.1 uncultured Gaiellales bacterium
CTTCAGCACCCAGTTGCGCCGGTCGCCCGGATCGTCGCCGATCGGACGCAGGAGGATGGGGGCCTTCATGTCGATCGGCCGCTGCTCGAACGTGAGCTGATCGGCTGGAAGGAACTTGCTCGTGTCGGTCGTCATCGTCCGTCCCTCCTTCAGGCGGCTGCGGCCAGGCACTCCTGGATGAACGGAGTCGTCGTCAGCACCTCGACGCCGTCGTCCGTGACCATTACGGTTTCCTCGAGCGCCGCCTGGATGTAGGTCTTGTCGTCGAGCATCTTGTGGAAGCGGGGCTCCAGCGTGAAGCACATCCCCGGCTCGAGGACGACGTCGAGGTGCTCAGGAGCCGTTCCCGCCTTCATACAGACGGGGAGCTCGCAGCAGTTCAGCCCGATGCCGTGGCCGGTGTCGAAGCGGTCGTCCAGATAGCCGTAGCTCGTCGCGGCCTGGCGGACGGCTGCGTCGACCTCGGAGATGCGGATGCCGGGCCGGATCGTCTCGATCCCTGCGTACATCGCCTCGTAGTTGACGCGGTACAGCTCCTTGAACTCGGGCGTCGGCTCGCCTACGAAGCCCGTCCGCATGCAGTCGCCGTTGTAGCCCTCGACGATCGGGCCCATGTCCATGACGATCGCGTCGCCCTCCTGGAGCGCCCGGTTCGTCGGGTAGAGAGCACCCTCCGTGATCGGGCCCGAGGCGAGGAACGGGTAGAAGCCGTCGCCCTCCGAGCCGAGCTCGTACAACCGGCCCATGAAAGCGCCGTACACCTCGTACTCTGTGACTCCGGGAGCCAGCGTGTCGAGCCCGGCCTGCACCCCCTCGCTCGCCACCCAGGCGGCCTTTCGCATCAGCTTGCGCTCCTCCTCGTTCTTGACGATTCGCTCAAACAGGAGCGCCTCCTCGGCGTTGACGAAATCGATCTCGGACATCGCCGTCCGGAAGGCCTCGAGCATCACCCACGAAAGCCGGTCGACGCCGACCTTGCCGCGCGTGACGCCGAGCTCCGCCAGCGCCCGCCTCGCCCAATCCGCGTACCGCTCGCGGATCAGGTTCGCGTTGAAGATCGAGAAGTGGTCCCAGCCGGTCTGCTCCTTTAGCCACGCCCCTTCGTTCGCCCAGTGCGGGCCCGGCGCGACGTGGAGGCCGCAGTCGACCGACTTGACCGCGCCGTCGCGCGTGATGATCGCCAGTGAGTTGGGCTCCCACCCGTAGACGAAGAAGCGGCGGACGTCGGCGATGTACTGGACGTTGTCGTGCTGGGTAGCGAGGATCGCGTCGGCGCCGATCTCCTCGCAGACCCGGACCGCCCCTTCCTGGCGCAGGCGGATGAGCCGGTCGTAGTTCACCTCGTCGGCAGCCATGCGTGCTCCTTTCGTCAGACCTCCAGAGGCAACTCGCCTGCGTTCGCGAGCTGCCAGAGCGTGATCGCGGTGAGGTCTCCCACTGCCTTGAGTGAGTTCCCGTCGAGCTTGTCGAGGGAGTCGTGGACGGAGTGGTAGTAGAAGTCGTCCGGCTTCCAGAACCAGATCGCGGGTACGCCGGCCTCGATGAAGCGGCCCGACTCGGCCACCCCCCACGACGCGGTCATCCGCCCCACGTCGTAGCCGAGGTCGTCGGCGAGGCCCTCGACCCAGCGCATCAACCACTCCGTATGCGGGATGGGAGCGCTGTCGGGCCAGAGCCCGACCTCCACGAGCTTGAGCCTGCCCCCAACGCCGAACATGTCGAGGTCGACGGCCGCCCGTATCTGGCCGAGCGTCTCCTCGGCCCGGCGGGCGGCGATGTACGAGGCGATGCCGTGGGTGACACCCTCCTCGGCGGTCGGGCACAGGAACTCGATCGAGCGGCGCGGCCTCGTGCCGACAAGTGCGGCGGCCACCTCCATCATCGTCCCGAAGCCCGAGCCGTTGTCGTTCGCCCCCGGCGGCAGGCCGTGGTCGCGGTGCGCGTGGACGAGCACCGTCTCCTCCGGGAGCTCGCTCCCGCGGAGGACGCCGCTGACGTTCCAGCTCGTCACCGTCGGCAGCTCGCATTCGACGAGGAGCCGGGCCTGGGCGCCCCCGCGGCCGATGGCGTGGAGGAGCTGGCCCCCGTCGATTCCCGAGATGCACACGATCGGCAGCCGCTCTGGCAGGAAGCGGTTCTCGAGCTGCCCGTTGCCGGCCTCCATCGACATCCGGTACGGCCACGGCAATGGATGGATCACGACCATCGCGACCGCGCCGCGGCGGGCGGCCAGGGCGGCGAACGTGCCCAGCCAGAACCGGGAGTAGCCGAGGCCCACCTCCTGGAGGACGACAATCTTGCCCTCGACGCCAACGCCCTCGTAATCCGCCTCCTCGCCGCCGCCGACGTAGACGAGCTCACCCTGCAAACCCTCTGGGGTCGTCGGCGGGGAGAAGTAGGGAGGGATCGCCTCGAAGCTGCGGCCGTCGTCGAGCGTCAGCTCCACCCGGCCGTGGCGGTAGCCGAGCGTCGTGAACGGACGGTCGACGACCTCGAGGCCCAAGTCGCCAAACCTCCCCCGCACGAGCTCGGCCGCCTTTGCGTCGCCGTCCGAGCCCACGAAGCGATCACCGACGGCGACCAGCTCCTCCACGTACGAGACCGCCCGGCGGCCGCTGATTCTCGCACGCAGCTCGTGGTCGAACTGCGAGAGCACGGCCGCGATGCTAGACAACCGTGAGTCGCTCCGTCAATAGTCTGGCTAACGTCGTTTGAACACACTAATGCAACGCGACGAGCCGCACAGACGCGGCTAAGGTTCGTCGTCGTGGCGCGGGCCTGCTTCTACTGCGGCAGGGAAGCGATGGCCGACGAGCTCGGGATTCCCCGCTGGGCGGTGGAGCGGATCGGCCTCGGCGACGCTCCGATCGAGCACCTCGTTAGCGTCGACGAGGTGCCCAGGCGGCGAGCGGAAAGCCCCGCCGACCAGGTCCCCTACTCGGTCCCGCGGCACGCCGAGCTCGGCGACGAGCAGCCGGCGAGCCGGCTGCGCGCCTCCATCAACGCGGCGATCAAGGAACGGACCCGCCTCACGCCCGAGCAGTACTCGATCCGGGCGCTGTGCACGCCCTGCGCCGAGGCGATGGCCGAACTCGACGCCCGGGCACGCCCCCTGCTCGAGCCGATGGTCGACGGGGGCGCCGGCCGGTACGGCAGCGACGAGCAGCGGCTCCTCGCCGCGTGGGCGGCCCGCACCGCCTATGGCGTGCTCGCCGTCGAGCGGAAGAGCCAGGGCGTCCCGCGGTCGCACCGCAGGTCCCTTCGCGAGCAGGGCATCCCGCACGCGAACGTCTTCGTCGGGTTCGGCCGCTACCGGCGGAGCCAAGTGGGCGTCCTCGCAGGACGCCTGCTGACGGCGATCGACGCGAAGGGCCGCGGGGTCGAGGCGTACAGCGTCCTGCTCGTGCTCGGCCACCTCGCGGCGAAGGTGTTCGGGGTACACCGTGTGCCGAGCGGCGTGAGCGTCAGGGCGCCGGAAGGCCAGATGGTGCGCTTCTGGCCGGCGGAGGGCGACGGCGTGAGCTGGCCTCCCGTCTGGGGGCTGACGGAGCAGACTCTCGAGCAGGCGTTCCTCTACGAGCCCTTCTACCGGCGCTTCCGCTACGGCGAGGTCCGCTACCGCGGCCCCGGCGAGTCGAGTAGGGTCAAGCACAAGCGTACGGAGGGCCTCGGCAAGGGACGCAGCTGACGATCGCTCCGAGCAGCGACCAGTCTCTGGTGCGCCGTCACCGTGGGCGCGGTTTCAGGTGAAACGTTCGGAGACGCCGCACTAGAACCACCCCTCCTCGTCCGGGTCTGCGTACTGCATGAGCTCGATGAGCGCGCCGTCCACGTGGACGAACGCGACCCGGACGAAGCCCGTGCCCGAGGCGTCGAACGGCTCGAGGACGATCTCATGCCCCTCGATCGACCGCTCGAGGTCGTCCACGCGGTACGCGACGTGGGGCTCGGTGCGGAGCGGCCCCGTGACCGGGGTGTCCGGCTCGAAGCGCAGGAACTCGACGTTGTATTGGTGGTCGCGCGGGCTCGTCACCCACACCCGCGTTGCCTCGACCCAACTCTCACGAGGCTGCTTCTGCGTTGTCACGATCCCGATGTGGTCGAACTTGGAGCGGTCGAACTGCTTCATGGATCTCCTCCCGCCGTCGCGCTGTGGTCGCCTATTGCATCCTGGCCCACGCCGTTCAAGGAGAGGAGATGCGCGTCCTCGGCGTCGAGGCGCACCCCGAGACCTCGAGATCCTCTGGGGCTCAAGATTCGCGTCACCGACTTGTCTGCCGGCCTCCGCCGGGGCATGCACCGACGTCGCGGCTCGACCAGCCGCCTACGACCGCTTGCCCATGATCTCCAGCCGCAGCTCTTCCAGGGGCTCGGACAGGTTGGCGGGGTTCTCCTCGAGCACGCTCACGATCGCCTCTGTCTCGACGTCGGTGAGCAGCGCGGCGGCCTGCTTCGGGACGTCCGCGAGCGCTCGCAGGATGATCGCCGCCGCAGAGGCGCAGTCGGGATCGCCCGCCTCGCCCAGCGCGCGCAGCGCCCTGGCAAGGGTCGCGGCATCGTCGGCCGGCACGTCGACGCCCGTTCCCCAGGGGAGCTGGAACCGGACCGAGTCGTCCATCGTCGAAGCGTACTCGTCCGACGCTGCGACGCCCGGCTTCAGGCCGCCACGGCGGAGCGATGGGAAGGTCGCCGGGAAGTGGACCGCGGAGCGTCGCAAGCGCGTAACCTGAGGGGTGCCATGAGTCCGCTGATTCCGATGGTGATCGAGCAGGACTCGCGCGGGGAGCGCTCGTTCGACATCTACTCGCGCCTGCTCAAGGACCGGATCATCTTCCTCGGCACCCCGATCGACGACCAGATCGCGAACCTCGTGGTTGCCGAGCTGCTGCACCTCGAGTCGGAGGACCCTGAGCGGGACATCGCGATCTACATCAACTCGCCGGGC
>CAZCIJ010000260.1:0-4931 GCA_964498265.1 uncultured Gaiellales bacterium
GTCACGGGCGGCGGCGGCGGCTCCTCGTTCCCGGAGATCGCTACGCACGAGCAGGGGGTGCGCTCGGGGAACGGGATCGTCACGATCACCTACTCCGAGCCGGGCGTGCCCGTCCCCATGCTCGACTCGCTCAGCCCCACCTCGGGGCCGGCGGGTACGACGGTGACGATCGTCGGCTCGGGCTTCACCGATGCGACCGCGGTGCTGTTCGGCGAGGTGGAGGCGGCGTTCACAGTCGTGTCGGACACGCAGGTAACGGCGGTCGCCCCGGCGCAGACGCCGGGGGTGGGCGCCCCAGCACGGGCACCGCAGGGGGCTGCGCTGGCGGTGCCGGTCGTCGTCGTCGGCCCGGGCGGGACGAGCAACCCGCTCCCCTTCACCTACACCAACGTCGGTGTGTCGGTGCCCGCCCCGTGCGACCCGCTCTACAGCGCCTGCGCCGGCACGCCCCCCCAGCAGAGCACGCCGCCGCTTGCTTCCCCCTCGGGCGGCGATAACGGGCCGGCGGTGGGCAGGGCGCGCATGCCCAACCTGCGCGTGGCCGTGGCCGCCCGCTGGCAGGACGGCACGGTCAGGGTGATCGTGCGCGTGCTCATCAGCAAGCCGCGCCTTGTCAACCGCTGGTTCCTCGTGCGCCTGCGCATCCCCTCCCTGGACGTGGTCAAGCAGGGCCGCGTGCGGGCGCACGGCAAGCGCGTACGCACCTTCCACCTCACCTTCCAAGGCCTTGAGAGCGTGATCGGCAACTGGGTCGGCGTGAGGGTCGACCCCACCCGGCGCGTGCTCGAAGCCCGCGAGCGCGACAACGCCGCCCGCGCCCGTGTCAGCTAGGACGACAGGCGTCACGGTTCCAGGCACGTTCCGTGCGCTCTCAGCGCGTGTCTACAAGCGGGATCGCGGCTGGTCGCCGGCCCGGAAGGTCAGCAGTCGGCCGCCCGGTCGGGCACAGTTAGCGCGTGCAAACCCTCAAGGAGCGGTCGAGGATTGCCGGGCTCCCGGCCGTAGGCGAGCTCGATCGCGACGAACGTACGGCAGCGGGCGCACTCGGCCACTACGCCGGGTGCTGCCCCGCCATCTTGACGACGATCCGCTCGTGCCCGCACGTGGGGCACGTGACGCTGCCGTCCTCGTCTTCGTAGGCGGCGACGAGCGATCGGGCGCCGCGAACGTGCCTGACGTTGCAGCGGCACACGTCGGCTCCGACGCGCTCCTCGAGCTGCTCCAGGCGCTTGCCGATCTGCTCCTTCGATGCTCTCATCGGGAACCTCCGTTCAGGCTTGCCTCCAGCCGCTCGAGCCGCGCCGCCAGCTCGGCGGTCTCAGCCAGGTCAAGCGTCTTAGCAGGCCGATCGCCGCGCGCAACCTCACGGCCTCGTCCTTCGCGTCGAGCAGCTCCTCGACCACCCCGGCGGCACGCTCTGCCGCCAGCGCCAGGCGTCGAACAGCGACGTCGAGTTGCTCACGTCGGAGCTCGGCGAGCTCCGCCCGCTCGGCGGCGAGCCTCGCGGCGCGAGCACGGCCGCCCTTCGCGCGGCTCGCCCGTGTCGCGACCTTCCCGAGCCGTCAGATATCGCTCGATCTCCTCCGGAGCGAGAGCGCGGTCGCGCTTGCCCGCTCCTAGATTGCCCGGGTGAAGGCCCAAAGCCGCACTGGCCCGTTACGCCTTGCGTCTATGAGGGATGCCCGCTGTCCGCCGGTTTGAGTCCGTCTAGCCCGCAGCATCGGCGCAGCGCGGGTAGGGAGGCGATGACTTCTGCGTCGCCGGCAGGTCCTTGTTGACGATGGAAACCCAGCCTGCACGAGGAGGGATTATGCACGGGGCCCTTGTGAGACTGACGGTCGATCCAGAGCAGGCGCCGGCGGCAGCTGAGGCGCTTACGAACGACATCCTGCCAAGGGTCCGCTCGGCCCCTGGCTTCGTCGCCGGCTATTGGCTCGAGCCTGCCGACGGCCAGGGCTTCTCGATCGTCCTGTTCGAGACCGAGGAGCAAGCACGCGAAGCATCTCCGCGGGTCAGCAGTTGGGCCGCCCCGGAATCGCCATCACCGGCGTCGAGTCTCGGAAAGTAGCAGCTACCGCGTGAGCGTTTGGCTGGCCGCGCGGTATCCTGGAAGCTGCGAGCGTCGCGTGTGCTGGCGAAGGTTGAGTGCGCGGCGCTCTCCACCTTCTACTCTCGGCTGCGCCGAGCGCTAGCACCCTCGGACGATTCGAAGCGCGGACGAGCCCGGGGCCGGCGCGAGGGGTGACTCGCAGGAGTGGTTACCGGCCCGGGCTCGACACGGTGCGCGGACGCCGGAGCAGAGTCACCGGCTGAGGAGTGGCCCACGCTTTCTGAGCCTAGGAGACGACGTGTCGAGCGTCTAGGCCGTGGAGCCATCGGCACCGCAGGGCTCTGGGGGCGGTCCACCGGTGCCGCTCGACATCGCTCCCGTCTGGTCACGAGAACGATCAGCCTGAAAGCGCTTGCCCCGCTCATCAGCGGCTCGCGGCAGGCGATCACCCAGTGGGCCGGGAGCAAAAGCCGTCACCGGCGGGACCGCCCGCAACCGGCCACGGCGCGCGCGTAGACGCACGGATTTCCCGGCCACATGGGAGAGTTCATCGCCGCCGAGATCTTCGGCATCGCTTTGAATCCGTCCGCGTCGGCAGCCGCGACTGACGGCACGTTCACGACCGGGCTCCTGGCTGGCAAGTCCGTGAACGTCAAGCTCTGCGGCAGGGACGTGGGCCTGCTCAACCTTCCACCCGAGGGCGCTCCGGCGCCGACTCCACCCTTGCGCTCGTCGGCCCTCGCTCGACGGCAGGAAGCTCGAAGGGCGAGACTCGCCCGGACGCGGTGCCGTCCCGGGATCGGGGAAGAGGTTGAGGACGGCGTAGCCTCCGCCTGACCGGACGAGTCGTGCGAAGGGGGTACGCTCCCGATACGAGGACAATCGCGAGCGACCGCTTCCAGGCTGACGTTGAGCAGGCGATCGCGGGTGTCGACGGTGACGCGGATCCGGTCGAGACGATCGCCCGGCTGATTTTGCAGCAGGCGTTGGAGGCCGAAGTCGAGTTTTCCTGGGCGGCGGGCGGCACGAGCGCGGCGAAGGCGAGCCTGTCGGGTATCGCAACGGCAACGAGACCCGGACGGTCAAGACGACCAGCAGGCCGATCGGGCTCGAGCGGCCACGGGTCCGCAACGCCAGCTGGGCTTCGCGAGCCGGATCCTTGGTGAGACGGTCGCGCGCGCGCGCTCGAGGCGCTGGTCGATCCGCTGAGTGCCGGGCATGAACGCCGGACCAGCTCCTGCTGTCATGGTCTCCCCAGTGGATCTCTTCTGGATCAAGATCGCTCTCGCGGCGGCCGTCCTCACGGTCGGGCTGTTCGGCGCGCTGCTCCCCTGGGCGCTCGGCGCCCGGGGCGCGAGCGAGCGCACTCTCGCCCTGGGTGACACCTTCGCCGGAGGCGTGCTCGGTGGCGCCGGCCTCATCCACCTGCTGAGTGGAGGCCTCGACGAATTCCAGGCGACGCTCCCCGCGGTTGCTTACGCGCTCGCGCTGCTGGTGGCCGGAGTGGGGTTCCTGCTGATCCTGCTCCTCGAGGGCGTGATCGTCCTCGGCCACCCGGAGGCCGAGGCACACGCCGGCCATGGGCGCGCGAGCGCGCGGCACGAGATCGGCTGGCCACCGCGCGCCGAGGCTCGGCGCACGCTCTACCCGCTGATCCTGCTAGTCGTGCCCTCGGTGCACTCGATCATTCTCTCGGGGTGGCGCTGGGAGCCCAGGGCACGCTTACCGACGCCCTGATCGTGTTCCTGGCGATCATGACCCACAAGTCGGTGGCCGGTTTCGCGCTGGGGGTACGCTACGAGCGCGCCGGCTTCACCGTCCGTCGGGCCGCCCCGCAGCTCGTCTTCTTCTCGGCCATGACGCCGCTCGGGATCCTCGTCGGGACGGGCGTGGGCGCGGCGCTCGCTGCTCACGCCGGCCAGCTCTTCGAGGCCACGTTCCACTCGCTCGGAGCCGGAACGTTTCTCTACATCGCCGCGCTCGACACCATTAGCACGGAGTTCGCCAGCCCGGAGGGCCGCTGGCAGAAGTGGCTTGCCGCGTCGCTCGGGTTCGGGATCATGGCGCTCCTGGCCATCTGGCTCTGAAGCGGCCTCGCGCTCTGACATTCGCCAGGGCGGTCATCTTCAGACCGAACACCCCGGCTACGGAAACGGCTCGAGCGGCACGCACTTGCTCGCGAGCCTGGTCAGGCGGAGAGCCCGAGAAGGCGAGTCCGTCACGGAGCCCTCGCCTGTGCGAGCGCAGACGCGCCTCAGTCGAGGATCATGACGATGCCGGCGTTGCCGTCGACTCTGAGGCGGTCGCCGGTCTTGATCGTCTTGGTCGCTGTGCCGGTGCCGATGACAAGGGGCAGGCGGTATTCGCGGGCGACGATGGCCGCGTGGGACATCATGCCGCCGACGTCGACGACGGCTGCCGCGATCTTGCCGAAGATCGGTGTCCAGCTCGGGGATGTCCATGGCGCGACGAGGATCTCTCCGTGCTTGAGCTCGTCGAGCCGGTCGGGGCTGAGGAGGACGCGCGCGAGGCCTTCGGCGATGCCGGGCGAGCCGGCAAGCCCGGTGAGCGACGTGCGTGTGCCGTCGGCGCCGGTGGCGAGCCAGGCCTGGACGCGCTCTGTCGTGATGCCCCAGAGCATGTTCATCGCCGGGTCGGTGACGGTCTCCGGCACCCGGCCGAGCGCCGGGGGCGGGGTCCACTCGCGCATCGCCTCGAGGATCGCAGCGCGACGCTCGACGATCGGCGGCCAGTACGCGGGGCCCCTGGCGGGCCCGGCGAAGCCTGCGCTCCAGGAGAAGCGGAGGTCCTCGAGCGCCGAGCGCAGCTCGTCGGGGCGCAGGTAGAAGACGTCCTCGCGATCCCGGAGAAAGCCGTGGCT
>CAZCIJ010000261.1:0-4906 GCA_964498265.1 uncultured Gaiellales bacterium
GGGAATCTCGGCGATCGTCATCGCCGTGAACTGACGGCAGGACGCGACATCGGGCATGAGCACGACGTCTGGGGCGTGTCGGAGGACCAGGGCGACGGCTTCGCTGCCCGTCGCCGCCTCGCCGATCGTCTCCAACCCCGGGTCCGCGGCCAGCATGCCAGCGATGCCGCTGCGGAAGACGGGATGGTCGTCCGCGATCGGGACTCGTACGACGTCGTTCCGCTGGCGGCGTTCACGCCGGTCACGGAGACGGCGCTCTGGCTATGGCTTGGAGGCTCCTTCCCATCGATCGGGGCGAGGCGCCGATCCGCGCGAGCAGAGAGCGCGGGGTGAGCTCCCGTGCCGATAGGCTGTGTGCGTGCTCCATCGCGTGCGCGGCTTCGCACGCATTGTGTGAACCAACACCACACGAGAGGGAGCCTGCGTCCGGCCGCTGTCGTCGACCGCGACCGGTAGGGCACCCACCTGGCTTGCCAGGTTCCTCAAGCGCGAAGCCTCGACGGCGCGGTGGAGCACACTACCCAGCGCGACCTCGGCTGAGACCGCCAACGGCCTCGAGGTCACCTCAAGCCTCTTGACGTCCCCCGAAGGGGGGATCATGGTTCGAGCAGCCCGTGCGATGGAGAGCAGAGGTTTGCCGGCCTCGCGGGCCGGGGAATCAGCAAGCCCATCGCACGGGCGGTCTCTTCGCCGGTGCCGTCCGACTGTCCGGGGCGGACCTGCTCGCTGTTCAGCTCGCGCCGCGGCGCCGACGCCAGAGCACGAGGCCCCCGACGGCCGTGAGGGCAGCGGCCGCGACGGCCAGGGTCCGGGGCTTCGTCGCCGACTCGCCGAGCCTTCGTGCTCGGCGCTTGGCCGCCCGTTTCGCGACCGGCTTTCCGACGACGTAGATCGCGTAGCCGACTGCGGCCTTCGAACGGTTCCTCATGCGGCTCCCTCCAATCGCTCGACCGAAGCGTACCGGCGCGCCGGGCGCTTCTCGAACCAGCCCCCGAGGCGAAGACCGAGAAGCCGATGGTGTCGAGCTCGGTGAGACGGAGCATGGGCGTGGCCGGTTCCTGTGGTCGTCACGTGACGTTCGCTTTGCGCGTCGCGAAGCGCGAGTCTCCGGCCTTCACCGCGACCGAGGACCGTGAGGCAGTCGAAGGCCCGGCGGGTGTCGCTCACCGCGCCGTGTAGCCGCCGTCGACCATCAGCACGGTACCGGTGACGAAGCTGGCCTCTCCCGAGGCAAGGTAGACGATCGCGCGGGCGACTTCCTCCGCGGTCGCCAGGCGCCCGAGCGGATGCGACGCCTCGATCTCCGAGGCGAGGGCCTCCCGATCGGGCGCAGTGTCGAGCACCTTCTCGAGGAACGGCGTGTCGATGGCCCCCGGCGCGACGGCGTTCACGCGGATGCCCGCCGGCGCGTACTCGACGGCGAGCTGCCTCGTCAGCTGGATGACCGCACCCTTGCTGGCGGCGTACGCGGCCTGCGCGGGCAGGCCGACGAGGCCCGAGATCGAGGCCGTGTTCACGATCGCGCCGCCGCCCTGACGACGCATGATCGGGATCGCGGCACGGCAATGCAGGAACATGCTCCTGACGTTGACCGCCATCACGCGATCCCACTCCTCCTCGCTCGTGTCGAGAATCGGCTTCCAGACGCCGTGCGCGGCGTTGTTGACGAGGACGTCGGCGCGGCCCCAGCGCGACGTGGCCGCGTCGGTCGCGCGATCCACCGTCTCCGCGACAGCGACGTCGCCCTGGATCGGGAGCACGCTGTCCTCCTCGAGCTCGTGCACCGACTGCGCGACGTCGACCGCGACGACCGAGGCCCCACGACCGGCGAGCAGGCGCACCGTCTCGCGTCCGACGCCGCTCGCGGAGCCTGTGACGATTGCGACGCTTCCGTCGAGGTCACCCATCCCGGCGCCGACGAACCTATCGCATGCTCGTCATACAATCAACTAGCACCGCCGCAGCGGCCGAATCGGCCGCCTGCGGCGCGGGATCTCATCGTAGGCCGCGAAGCGGCCCGTGTATGGAGACGATTGATTGGTTTATCGATCAACGTCTAGATCCGCCCCTCCGAGCGCTACGAGCCGATCCGGGCCTCCTCCGGCGTGCGGTGCTGATCGGGCCTCGGCGGCGCCCCCGCCGCCACTCCCAGGTGCTCGCGCGCGAGCTCCCGAGCTGCCCAGTCCCCGACGATCGTCCCGAAGTGCCCCCAGCCCATCGCCATGTCGCGAAAGATCCGCTCCATGCGCTGGCCGTTCCGTGCCGCGCTCGAGCCGGCGGTCCGAAACAGCTGTCCCTGCATCGCGTCCCAGGCGAGCGTCAGGGCTTCGCGCGCGATGATGTTCAGTCGCAGATCGTCCTCCCGTGTGAAGGGGTCTCCCGTCTCGGCCGTGCGCTCGCACACCTCCATGTACTGCTCGGCGCACTGGACGAGCGCGGCCTCGGCGGCGGCGGCGCGGCCCATCGCGAGGCCGAACCAGCGCTGGTAGTCGGGGTCCTCGCAGCGAGGGACGATCGGCGGCCGCTGCGTCTTGCGCGTCCTGAGCGTCTCCTCGTACTCGTCGAGCGCTCCCTTCACGGCGCCGACCATGATCGACGCGAGCTCGGCCTGGAAGAAGCTCAGCGTGCGTCCCGCGTACATCGGGTTGCCGTGCAGACGGTGGCCCGGGGTGCCGCGGCTCACGTCCGTGTCGACCATCCACGTGTCCTCGAGCGCGAAGTGCGCGGGGATGTGCGCGTCCTCGAAGCGAACGCTGTGCGAGCCTGAGCCCTTGAGCCCGAGGGTGTCGCCCCAGTCGTCGAGCATCGTCCACGCGCCGCGCGGAGCGACGAAGAGGAGGATGCGCGGCGAGCCGTCCACGGCCTTCTCGTTCGCGATGAAGGTCTGCCCCATGTAGTGGGTCGAGTAGGGGGCTCCGGATGAGTACGGATGCGTGCTGTTCAGCGTCCAGCCGTCGCCTGTGCGCGTGGCGACGCCCGCCGGGGCGGCGACGGCGGGGCAGCGGAAGTCGCCGTCGCCGAAGAGCTCCGCCTGCGCGCGCTCCGGAAACAGGGCTCCCAGCTGGAGGGCGTGGCCGCTGGCGAGGCAGAGGCACCACGCGCTCGATGGGCAGCCGCGCGCGAGCTCGACTGCGACGCGCAGGAAGGTAGGAAGGTCGAACTCGTAGCCCCCGTAGCGGCGAGGCACGAGCATGCGGTAGAAGCCGGCCTGCAGGAAGTCCGCATGCGTGCTCTTCGGGTAGTAGGTCCGCCGCTCGGTCTCCGCCTGGCGCTCGACCAGCTTCGGCCGCAGCGCTTCGGCACGAGCGAGGATCTCTCTCGGCGTCAGATCGGGCTCGGGCGGAGAGATCGGCGCGGTGTGGCGGTGTGTCGTGGACATGGTCGGGACTCCTTCGCTGCCTGGCGTCAAGAGGATCGGAGCGAGCGGCGCAGGCGCTCGGTCGCCTCCAGGTCGAGCCTGAGGTTCTCGGGGTCGCCGTCGGGATCTCCGATGACGACGACGCCGTAGTCTCGCGCCGCTCCGTCGACGGTCAGGTAGCCGTCGCGCACGTCGCGCCTGACGCGCTCGGGGTCGCGGTCGAGCGGGTCGCCCCAGCCGCCGCCGGCGTTGTTGACGTAGCGCAGGACGGACATCGGCGCGGTGCGCCACGACGGCTCCCTGAGGAAGTACAGGAACTCGCCGTCCGGGCTGGGGAGGTTCGTCTCCGGATCGAGAACGCCCGCGACCGGCGTGGCGCCGCGGTAGGCCTCGGGCGTCATCGGCGTCAGCCCCTGGAACCCGTCGGGCGAGGGCGCCCAGATCCAGATCCCGCCCGTCTTGCCCTGCCCGCCGCCGTTCACCCCGAAGCCGGAGGGCCGCTTGTACCGAAGCGACATCAGGTGGTGCTCGGCCTCCTCGAGCCACAGCGAGTCGCGCACGACCGAGGCGCCGCCGCGGTTCTGGCCCGGGCCGGCGGAGTCCGGGACGATCTCGTGGCGCAGCACGGCGACCGGGACGTCGGACTCGATGGCCTCGATCGCGCCCGTGATCCCGTTGGCCTGGTAGGAGAGCATCTGGCTGTCGGCGTCCCCGTGACGGTTTGCGCCGTACGGGCCGATCTCGCCCCCGCACTGCGCGGCCGAGATCCAGGGCGTGCCGTCCGGCAGGACGCCGTTCGCGTTGTGGATGTCGGGGCTGCCGCGGTCGCCGGCCATGGCGGCCCCGCCGACTGCTTGTGCCATGGCGCGCAGCAGCGCCGAGAGCACGACCTGGTTCTGCTCCCAGTAGGCGAAGATCGCGCCGTCCGGGGGCAGCGCGCTCACCACCGATCCCTCCGGGATGACGAGGTCGACGCAGCGCAAGGTTCCCGACGTGAACGGCCCGGAGGGATCGAGGAGGAACTTCAGCCCGATCCCGATCGAGGTCTTCGCGTCGAGCACGGTCGCGTTGATGCACGTCCGCGCCTGGCGCGACGTGCCGCTGAAGTCGATCTCGGCGCGACTGCCGCGCTTCACGACCTTCAGGTGGACGCGGTACTCCTCGGAGTCGTCGATCCCGTCGCAGTCGATCGCGTCCTCGCCTTCCCATTCGCCGTCCGGAAGGCGCGCGAGCGCCTGCGACATGCGCTCGGCCGAGGAGTCGCAGACGTAGTCCATCGACCCGACGACCGCATCGGCGCCGTAGCGTTGCAGGGTCTCTGCGATCAGGCGCTCGCCGAGCTCGAGGCCGGCGCAGACGGTCTGCAGGTCGGGGAAGAGGATCGTCCCGAAGCGGACGTTGTCGAAGATCAGGCTCCAGGACTCCCGGACGAGCTCGCCGCCCTTGAACAGCGGGCGGGGAGAGATCACGAGGCCGTTCTCGTAGACGGTCTTGTTCGTGAGGCTGAAGCCGCCCGGCACCACCCCGCCCATGTCCAGCTGGTGGGCC
>CAZCIJ010000262.1:0-4873 GCA_964498265.1 uncultured Gaiellales bacterium
GCCTGCATCTCAAGCTCCTTGCCTCCCGCCCTTCGCTCTGCGTGTGCTGGATTCCCTCCGGGGCAAGGAGCATTCACATCGTGACGCCACTCGCGTAAGCTGTCAGTCGAGGTTCAGCTTCGCGGAGGGGGCAGAGGCGGCCCCGGTCACCTGAGTGGGAGCGCTCGAAGGGGGGCAGACCGTGGCGGAGGTGACCTTCGAGGGGGTGTCCAAGGTCTACCCGGACGGGACCCGGGCGGTCTCGAGCATGGACCTCGGGATCGGGGATGGCGAATTCGTGGTCCTCGTCGGGCCGTCGGGGTGTGGCAAGACGACCGCCTTGCTGATGGTCGCCGGCCTCGAGGAGATCTCGGAGGGCGTGCTGCGGATCGGCGACCGCGTCGTGAACAACGTCGCGTCCAAGGACCGGGACATCGCGATGGTGTTCCAGAGCTATGCGCTGTATCCGCATCTCACCGTGTATGAGAACATCGCCTTCAGCCTGCGGCTGAAGAAGGTGAAGAAGGCCGAGGTCGACCGGCGCGTTCGTGAGGCGGCTCGGATGCTTGGGCTTGAGCCCTTCCTCGAGCGCAAGCCGCGCGCTCTCTCGGGCGGCCAGCGCCAGCGGGTCGCGATGGGCAGGGCGATCGTGCGCCAGCCGCAGGCGTTCCTGATGGACGAGCCGCTCTCGAACCTGGACGCGAAGCTTCGCGTGCAGATGCGTGCGGAGATCGCCGAGCTGCAGGACGATCTGGGCGTGACCACCATCTATGTCACCCACGACCAGGTCGAGGCGATGACGATGGGCGACCGCGTGGCGGTGATGCGCAAGGGCGAGCTGCAGCAGGTGGCTGCGCCGCAGGTTTTGTACGACCGGCCTGTGAACCTGTTCGTGGGCGGTTTCATCGGCAGCCCGGCCATGAACATGGTCGAGGCGACGCTCGAGCGCGAGGACGGGGGGCTCGTCGCCCTCGCCGGCGGCCAGCGGCTCGCGATCGACGAGGGCCTGGCGGCTGCGCGGCCGAGCCTGCGCCAGTACGAGGGTCGCACGGTGATCCTCGGGGTTCGGCCCGAGGACCTCGAGGACGCGGCGCTCGTGGCCGACGCACCGGCGGACAGGCGTCTGCGTGGCGACGTGGTGCTCCGGGAGGCGCTCGGCGCTGAGATCGTCGTCCACTTCACGGTCGACGCTCGGCCTGCGCTTACGGAGGACGTTCGCGAGCTGGCCGAGGACCTGGGCGACGAGCGTGCCGTGCGGGCGGTGGGAGAGGGAGGGCCCGCGCGCGCGACGATCGTGGGTCGCTTCTCGGCGCGCTCGCGCGTGGAGGAGGACACGACGGCAGAAGTCGCCGTCGACACGCGCTCGCTCCACTTCTTCGATCCCGAGACCGGCGCCGGGATCGGGGCATGAAGTCGAGGAAAGGAGTGTTTCCATGAGACGCCGTTGGTGGGTCATTGCTCTTGCGGCGGTCGCGCTCGCGGTAGGACTGGCCGCGTGCGGAGGTGACGAGGAGGAGGCTGCTCCTCCACAGCCGGCCGGTGAGGAAACGGCCGCCCCGGCCGAGACGGCGGCGCCCGCCGAGACCGCCGAGACCGAGGCGCCGAGCGACATCTCCGGCGACATCTCGATCATGGGTATCTGGGTCGCGCAGGAGCAGGAATCCTTCGAGGCCGTCCTCGACGGGTTCCGCGAGCAGTACCCGGACGTCAACGTGCGCTACGACCCCGCAGGCGACGAGCTGCCCACGGTGCTCGCGACGGCGATCGAGGGCGGGAACCCGCCCGACCTCGCCGCACCCGCCCAGCCGGGGTTCATCGCCGACCTCGCCGAGCGCGGGGAACTCGTGCCGATCGACTTCGCCGAAGACGTCATCCTCGAGAACTTCGGCGAGCCCGGCATCGAGCTCGGCTCCGTCGACGGCACCCTCTACTCCCTCTTCTACAAGGCCAACAACAAGTCGACCGTCTGGTACAACGTGCCGGTCTTCGAGGACGCGGGCGTCACCCCGCCTGCGACGTGGGACGAGTTCACGCAGAACGCGGACACGATCCTTGCCTCGGGCGTGCCCGCCTACTCGATCGCCGGCGCCGACGGCTGGACCCTCACCGACCTGTTCGAGAACATCTATCTCCGCACCGCCGGGCCGGAGATGTACGACCAGCTCTCGAGCCACGAGATCCCGTGGACGGACCCGTCCGTCGTCGACGCGCTGTCGATCATGGCGGACATCTTCTCCAATCCCGACAACATCGCCGGGGGGACGCAAGGGGCCCTCCAGACCGACTTCCCGACGTCGGTCACGCAGGTCTACGCCGCACCGCCGGCCGCCGCGCAGGTGATCGAGGCAGACTTCGTCGCGGGCGAGATCCTGGCTTCGACCGAGGCCCAGCCGGAGACCGGCTTCAACTTCTTCGACTTCCCGTCGATCGAGGATTCGCCGCCGGCGACGGTCGTCGCTGGAAACCTCGTCATCATGCTCCGGGACAGCCCGGCCGCTCAGGCGCTGATCGGGTATCTCGCCTCGCCCGAGGCGGCCGAGATCTGGGCGGCCCGCGGTGGCTTCTCGTCGCCGAACCGGAACGTCGACCCGAGCGTCTATCCCGACGCGCTCACTGCGGAGACGGCGACGGCGCTCGCGGAGGCCGAGGTCTCTCGCTTCGACCTCCAGCCGGCCGAGTTCGGCGGCACGACGGGCCAGGGACTGTGGAAGCTCTTCCAGGATCTCCTTAGAGATCCGAGCGACGTCGAGGGTATTGCGCAGCAGATGGAGGACGCGGCGGCGCAGGCGTACGGGTAGAGCGTGAGCGGAAGCTCGGTGAGCGCTGAGCCTCCGGTCCACGAGGCTCCTCACGCCGCGGAACCCGGCCGCTTCGGCAAGTACGCCGTCGCGGCCGGGTTCCTCGCGCCCGCCGTCTTCTTCCTGGGCATCTGGATCGTCTATCCGACCATCCGGACGATCATTCGCAGCTTCTTCGACCGGGCGGGGGACGACTGGGTCTGGTTCGCGAACTACGAAGAGCTCTTCACGTCGGACGTCCTCCTCACGGCTGTCAAGAACAACGCGATCTGGGTCGGCGTCGTCCCGGCCCTGGTCACGTCGATCGGTCTGGTCTTCGCCGTGCTGACCGAGCGCATCCGCTTCTCGCTCGCCTTCAAGACCGCCGTCTTCATGCCGATGGCGATCTCCGCCTTCGCCGCAGGGATCACCTGGCGCATCGTCTACATCCAGGACCCGAGCCAGGGAGCGTTGAACGCGGCCATCGGCGCTGTCGAAGGGGCATTCAGTCCTGCGGGTGTCCTCTCCGACGCCCGGCCGTCGACCGACGACCTCGTAGGTGCCGCCGATCAGGGGCTCACGCTCGCGGAGCCGGTCGAGCCCGGCAGCGTCGTCTCGCTCGGTTTGACCGGCATCCGCACGGCCGAGGTACCCGAGGACGCCGAGCAGGCTGTCCTTCCGGAGCCGCTCCAGGGCGGGATCACGGGCGTCGTCTGGCGCGATTTCAGCCCGGGCGGCGGCACGCCCGGGCGGGTCGAGCAGGAGGAGGTCGGGCTACCCGGGGTGACCGTCGAGATCCGCAGCCCGGCGACCGACACGTTCGAGACGACGCAGACGGAGGCGAACGGCACGTTCTCCTTCGAGAATCTCGACCCGGGCGAGTACACGGTCGGGATCGGACCGGACACGTTCGCCGAGCCTTTCGGGGGGGTTTCCTGGCTGGGCGCCAAGCTGATCACGCCTGCGATCATCATCGCCTACCTGTGGATCTGGGCCGGCTTCGCCATGGTGGTGATCGCGGCCGGCCTGTCGGCGATCCCGCGCGACGTGCTCGAGGCTGCGCGCACCGACGGGGCGTCGGAGTGGCAGGTCTTCAGGCGGGTCACGGTGCCGTTGCTCGCACCGGTGCTCACGGTGGTCTTCGTGACGATGCTCATCAACGTGCTCAAGGTGTTCGACATCGTCATCGCGATCGCCCCGGGGTCGGTCCAGGACGACGCCAATGTCCTTGCGCTCGCGATGTGGAGGACAGCGTTCGGCGGCGTCAACGACTTCGGCGTCGGCTCCGCGATCGCCGTCTTCATCTTCGTGCTCGTGATCCCGATCCTCGCGCTCAACATCAGGCGATTCCGGAGGGAGGTGTAGGGTGGCGACGGCCACCGCAGAGGCCGAGCGCGCCCCCGTCGTCGTACGGGAATCCCTTGCCGCGCGGATCCTGCGCTTCGTCGGCAAGACACCTGTGTACATCCTCCTCGTCGCGATCGCGATCCTCTGGCTCGTGCCCACGTTCGGCCTGCTCGTCACGTCGCTGCTCGATCCGACGGACATCATCTCCGAGGGCTGGTGGCAGGTCTTCTCGGAGCCGAGCAAGCTGACGTTCGAGAACTACCAGGCGATCTTCGAGAACGAGACCATCACCTCCTCGCTCCTGACGACGTTCTGGATCGCGCTCGGCGGGACGCTGCTCCCGATCCTCGTCGCCGCCCTCGCCGGCTACGCCTTTGCGTGGCTCGAGTTCCCGGGACGCGACTGGCTCTTCATCGTCGTCATCGCCCTGCTCGTCGTGCCGTTGCAGATGGCGCTGATCCCGATCTTCTCGCTCTACAACGACGTGGGCATCTTCGACACCGTCATCAGCCTCGTGCTCTTCCACACCGCGTTCGCGTTGCCCTTCGCGGTGTTCCTGCTGCGCAACTTCTTCATCGGCATCCCGAAGGACCTGCTCGAAGCCGCCCGCATCGACGGCGCGTCGGAGATTCGCATCTTCCTTCGCCTCATCCTCCCGCTTGGTCTGCCGGCGATCGCCTCGCTGGCCATCTTCCAGTTCCTCTGGACGTGGAACGACTTCCTCGTCGCGCTGACCTTCGGCCGCGACACCCAGCCGATCACCGTGGCGA
>CAZCIJ010000263.1:0-4867 GCA_964498265.1 uncultured Gaiellales bacterium
ACGACCTCGAGGCGCGCCGGTCCGACGGCGAGGAGACGGTCCGCCTTGTCGAAGCGCATGGAGGCCGTGCCGTCTTCGCGGCCGGGGACGTGTCGAGCGCGGCCGATTCCGAGAGGCTCGTCGAGGAGACGGTCAGCGCCTTCGGAGCGCTCGACTTCGCGCACAACAACGCCGGTGTCGAGCTCCAGGCGTCGATCACCGAGACCTCGGAGGCGGACTTCGACCGCATCATGGCGATCAACCTCAAGGGGGTCTGGCTCGGGATGAAGTACCAGATCCCGCAGAGGGTGGCGCAGGGCGGTGGCGCGATCGTCAACACGGCCTCGCTCGCCGGGCTCATCTCGGCGCCGGAGCTCGGCGCGTACGTCGCCAGCAAGCACGGCGTCGTCGGCCTCACGAAGACCGCCGCCGTCGAGTGCGCCGACAAGAACATCCGCGTCAACGCCGTCTGCCCGGCGCTGATCCGGACACGCATGACGCAGGGGCTGCCCGAGGACTTCGTCCAGGTGCTGATCGCCCCTCAGGCGATCAAGCGCCCGGGCGAGCCGTCGGAGGTCGCGGAGGCGGTGGTCTGGCTGCTCTCCGACCGCGCCTCGTTCGTCACAGGCACGGCGATGCCGGTCGACGCCGGCTCGACGGCGTTCTAGAGGCTCGAGACCGCTCGAGGAAAAGGCGCAACACGATGGCCAGCGTGCTCGCGGAATAGTCGCGAGCTGGCTCACCGCCGCAGGCGTCGGCCCGTCGACGGCGGCAGGGGACCGGCGGCCGAGGAAGCATGCGCCGACGATTAGCTCGTGCGAACTCCGGGAAGCCCTAGACACGTGGTTTCTCGGGTGAGCCGAGATGCTTCGCCGGAGGTGGGAGGTCGCTTGAGCACGCAGACGGAAGCTCCCGAGCATCGAGGCGCCGTCGATCGGCGCGAGCCCGCAGGTCCGGAGCCCTCGCACAACCGGCTCGCCGCCCGGGCGACGCTGCATTGCATGACCGGCTGCGCGCTGGGCGAGGTGGCCGGGCTCGCGATCGCGACCGCGCTCGCCTGGGGCGTGCTCGGCCAGATTGGGCTCGCGGTCGGGCTCGCGTACCTCTTCGGCTTCGGCCTGACCTCGGCACCGCTTTTCAAGGCCGGGCTCTCGATCTCGGCCATCGTCCCGATCGCGCTGGCCACCGACACGGTGTCGATCACGATCATGGAGGCGATCGACAACGCCTTCGTCGCGACGGTCCCCGGCGCCCTCGAGGCCGGCCTCGACGACTGGCTGATGTGGACCGCGATGGCGGGCGGTTTCGCGATCGCGTTCCCCTTCGCCTTCCTGGCCAACCGCGCGTTGCTGAAGCGCGGCAAGGGCCATGCGCACGTGCACCGCTAGCGTCGGGTGGAGCCGGGCAACGGGCGCCACCCGCTGTGCTCGTGGGGGCCGGGCGTGCCCGGCCCCCACTGTCCTGCGTGCGCCGCCGCATGGCGACGTCTCGCCGTCCGGCCTCAGGACCGGTTCTTTCGCCAGCTCGTGAGGTCGTAGAACTCCTTGAGCCGGCGCAGGACCTCGCGCGCGATCAGATCCCCGCCCTCCGGCTGGTAATGCACTCCGTCGGGCGCGCGCACGTGGATGAGCTCGCCCTTCGCGTTCGGGAGGTAGTCGGCGTAGTTGCCGCTCTCGTCGCGGAACATCCGGTAGGTGTTGACGAAGATCACGTCCTCGCGTTTCTCCGCCTCGGTGGCGTAGATCGTGTTGAGCACGCGGTAGCGCTCGCTCTGCTCCGGGCTCCGCGTGATGGGAACTCCGATCCAGACGACGAGCCGGCCTCCTCGCGAGGCCGTGTCCATGATGCCGCCGACGCGGCGGCGGTACTCCTTGATCCACGCCTCCGTCGCGAAGTCGTCGACCTCGACATCCTCCGGCAGGCCCGTCATGTACCCGTGGTCGTCGTTCGCCCCGAACGTCAGGACGACGACGTCGGGGTCGAGCCGCTTGATCTCGCGGGGGATGTGCGTGAACCAGTTGAAGACGTCCGGCCGCTCGAGCCCGGTCGAGAGGCGCCCGTCGATCTCGCCGACCGTCTTGACGACCTTCGTGGCGCCGAGAACGCGGGCGATCGACTGCCCGGGCGTGATCGCGAGCGAGTCTCCGGCGATCCAGACCTTCAGCTTCTTCGCGGGCGTGAAGGCGGGCAGCGCGGGCTCGGCAGGCTCGGCAGGCTCCGCGGCGCTCTCCGCCGGCGGAGCCGTGCTCCCCTGCGTGCCGGGCGCTGCGGGCGTCGCCGGCTGCGTGGGCATCTCCTCGGCCTCTTCCGACGGGGGCTCGTCTACAGGGACGAAGGGCAGGACGACCTCCGTGTCGATGACGTCCGCGCCGCCGCGTCCAATCGCGTCCTGGATCTCTGCGCGCGGCCGGTCGAGGCGCAGGAACGCGCTCACCTCGACGAGCGGCTTCGTGAACGCAAGCGCGAGGTCGCGGCCGGCTCCGGGCTCCATGTTCACGGCGGTCTTGCGCAGCCCCTGGGCGTTCAGCAGCGAGCCGATCACCGCCGCTCCGAGCAGGATCAGGAACGCGTAGCCGGCTGGCTGGAGGCGCCGGCCTCCCTGCTCGGACGGCCGTACGCGCGGCCGGCGCCGCCGCCCGCGCGGGCGGTCGGGCGGACCCGCGCCGGGCGGGCTTGGACGGGTCGTGTGCTGGGTCGTCGCCACGGCTCAGAACTGGAAGTAGATGAAGGGTGCCACGCCTTCCGGGCCGAGGGTGTCCGTGATCAGGAGCGCGACCCCGAGCGCGACCGCCTGACCGACCGGGTGGAAGCGCGAGAAGCGGACGAGAATCCAGTCGAGCACGCCGGCGGGAACGTACTGTGCTCCGATCCCGACCAGGATCGCGAGGACGACTCCGACCGAGACGGCCGGGGAGGGCGCGCCCCAGTTGGTGAACAGCTGCGTGATCACGGCCCAGGCGTTCTCGAACGAGGTCGCACGGAAGAAGATCCAGGCCAGGCACACGAAGTTGAAGACGACGAGCCGCCGCAGCCACCGTCGCGCGGGCGTATCCGGGGGCTCCGGGAGCCGGAGCGCGGCACGGCGGTCGCGCCGCCAACGCTCGAACGCGAGCCCGAGGCCGTGCATCCCGCCCCACACGACGAAGGTCCATCCGGCGCCGTGCCACAGCCCTCCGATCAGCATCGTCAGCATGAGATTGCGGTAGGTGGCGAGCTTGCTGCCGCGGCTGCCGCCGAGGGGGATGTAGACGTAGTCGCGCAGCCAGCGCGAGAGCGTCATGTGCCACCGCCGCCAGAAGTCCTGGAGCGAGGTGGCCGTGTACGGGTTGTTGAAGTTCTGCGGGAACTGGTACCCGAGCAGCAACGCGAGACCGATCGCGATGCTCGTGTAGCCGAATAAGTCGGCGAAGATCTGAACCGAGTAGCCGTAGACGCCGACCAGCACCTCGAGCGACGATCGCTCCTCGGGGACGGCGAAGACCTCGTCGACGATGGAGGTCGCGAGCTCGTTCGCGATCACGACCTTCATGAAGAGGCCGACGAAGATGAGCATGAACGCCCTGCTCGTGTCGACGCGGCGCGGGTCGCGGGCCGACTCGAGCTGAGGAACGAGCTCCGAGGCCCGGACGATCGGCCCGGCGACGAGATGCGGGAAGAACGAGAGGTAGACGGCGAACTTCGGCAGGGTCGTCGGCTCGATGTCGCGCCGGTATACGTCGACGACGTACGAGATCGCCATGAAGGTGTAGAAGGAGATCCCGATCGGCAACGTCACCGAGACGATGTGCGGCGCGAGGTCGAGCCCCAGCTCGTTGAGGACGTTCGTGGCCGAGCTCAGGAAGAAGTCGTAGTACTTGAAGTAGCCGAGCGCGCCGACGTTCCCGGCGAGCGCGAGCGCGAGCAGGAGCTTGCGGCGGCGGCCGTCCTGCTGGCGGTGGATCGCGACCGCGAAGAGCTGGTTGCCGAGGGTCGAGCCGGCGAGCAGGAAGATGTAGTGCCAGTCCCACCAGCCGTAGAAGACGTAGCTCGCGACGATGATGAACGGTCTCCACCAGACCTGCTTCGGCATGAGCAGCCAGCTGAGCGGGAGGACCGCCAGGAAGAAGACCGCGAAGGTGACGGTCGGGAAGAGCACGGATCCTCAAGCGTAGGCCGGTTTCGCCGCGCAGCGCTGTGCGTTCCGGACGCGTCGGCGGGTGTCTAGGCCCCCAGTAGAGGCTTGTGGGATTCCAGCACCCCCGGGTGACTTCCGCGACGCGGCGCATCTCGCCCGGCGCGCCCTTGCCCGTATCGTTCCTGATGTGGGCCGCGGACGATCCGGGCGAGCTGATTGGTCGCGGAAGGCCGACGCCGATCTCCGGGTCGCTCGTTCACGACGGCGGGATCGCCCCTGCCTGGCATGCTGGTCGTCTGAGTCGGGGCGGGTCGGGTGACGGGATGAGGGACCCCGGGGCCTGAGGAGACCGCCGCTCGACGCCCCGCAACGCGTCCGTCCCGACGCTCGAGCGCTGCTCCTCACACCTCCTTGGCCGCCGCGACGACGCGCTCGAGCGAGTCCTTCGCGTCGCCGAACAGCATCGCGCAGCGAGGGTGGTAGTACAGCTCGTTGTCGATGCCGGCGAAGCCGGGGCTCATGCTCCGCTTGAGCACGACGATGCTCTCCGCCCTGTCGACGTCGAGGATCGGCATGCCGTAGAGCGGGCTGTCCGGGTTCGAGCGCGCGGCTGGGTTCGTGACGTCGTTCGCGCCGACCACGAGCGCCACGTCGCTGCGCGGGAACTCCGGGTTTGCGTGCTCCATGTCGAGGAGCTGCGGGTAGGGGACGTCCGCCTCAGCGAGGAGCACGTTCATGTGCCCCGGCATCCGGCCCGCCACGGGATGGATCGCG
>CAZCIJ010000264.1:0-4847 GCA_964498265.1 uncultured Gaiellales bacterium
CAGCCGGGTGGTCTCGGGCATCTCGGATACCGCGCTCCCGCCCGCGGACGCGAGGGTCTTCTCCTGGCGCCACGCGACGCTCCTTGCCGCAGGGTACGAGCCCCGGCACGCGCTCAAGCTGGCGCTGCGCCCGCACGTCGACCTGCACCTCGCAGTCCGGCTCCGTCGGCAGGGCTGCCCGCCCGAGACGGCGGCGCGGATCCTCCTCTGAGCTAGCGTTGCTTCTGGCCGCGCGGGCGCTCCTCCTCCCCGGCCGGGAGCGAGCGCGGCCCGGGCAGAGCGCATCGGCGCAACCCGACGCGGGGGTCCGATGGCTACGGCTGCGCTCGCCGTCTCGGGCGCAAGCTGGGCCGTTCTCATGAGCGTCTCGCCGCTGCTTCAGATCCGGCCGATGGTGGGCCACCGCTCGTCGGAGGAGCTCTCGCTCGGCTCCTTCGCCGTGCTGGTGGCCGGCTTCGCGCTCTGGATCGCCTACGGGATCGCAAGCCGGAACGCCGCGCTCGTCGTACCCAACGCGATCGCGCTCGTCGCGGGCGTCCTCACGATCGCCGTGGCCGCTCGGCTCCGCCGATCCTGAGCTGCCGCCGGCGCATGTAGCACACGGCACGATGAAGTGCGCCACGCGGTCGTGGCCTGCCGGCATACTGCCGCGGTCAACGACAACCAGGGAGCCGCCCGCTCGCACCGCGAGGCGGCGTCGAGCTCTTGCTCGGAGTGGCGGCGGCTCCCGGCTCGCGCGGCACGACCCCCCAACCTGACGCGCGCCTGCGCGAGCTCGGAATGCAAGGAGAGACTGCCTGTGAAGGTACGACTCGTCGTGCTCGCGCTGCTCGTCGCGCTCGGACTGACCGTGCCCGCGAGCGCCCACCGAAGCGAGACCACACCCGTCGTTCACGCCATCGACCACCTGCGCTGGAACACGAACGAGCTCCGGCGCAAGGCGCGTCGCAAGCCGATCCGGACGGATTTCCGCTACCGCAGGATCGCCGATCCCGAGTACCGGCGCTGGGTCAGAGCCGTCTGGAGGAAGCGCCTCTCGGCGGCGCGGCGGCTCGTCGCGTTCCCGCCGGTCTGGGACAAGCTCGCCCGCTGCGAGACGGGCGGCAACTGGAAGCATCGCACCGCCACCTACCAGGGAGGTCTGGGCTTCTACCACGGCTCGTGGGACGCCTACCGGCCCAAGGGCTTCCCGTCGGAGGCCTACCTCGCGACCAGGGAGCAGCAGATCATCGTCGGCAAGCGCATTCAGGCCGACGTCGGCTGGAGCGCGTGGCCCGCGTGCAGCATCCGCCTGGGGCTGCGGTGACTGCTACCCTCAACTCCCATGGGCAACATCGGCGTCTGGGGTGTGGTCATTCTCGCGCTCGTCGTGCTGCTGGTCTTCGGCCCCAAGCGGCTTCCGCAGATCGGGCGCTCGCTGGGCCTCGGCATGCGGGAGTTCAAGGAGACCGTGACCGACCAGACGAAGGAGCTCAAGGAGGCCACGCTCGACGCGCCCAAGCAGTTCAAGGACGGGCTCAACCCGTTCAAGGAGACGGACGAGCCCGCCGGCGAGCAGCCGCCGGCCACGGTCGGAGCCGAGCCGGCGCCGACGGACGCCTCACAGCAGAAGCCCGAGTAGAGCCTTCACGAGCAGCTCGTCTTCAAGGTCTGCAGCCCGATCTCCGGATCGAGCTCGGGCTTCGCCGCGAGCGCGTGGCGCACCGTCTCGCGAATGAGCTCGACGTCGGGGACTGGATCCCAGCCGTCGAGGGTGACGTCGAAGGCCGGCGGCGCGAAGCTCACGCCGACCATCTGCTTCGTGTCGAGACCCGCGAGCAGCTCGACGAGATCGGGAAGGGCCCGCAGAGGAATGTCGGCGAGCACGAACTCCTTCACCGTCGCCGCGAGCGTCGGCAGGCTGCGAAGCAGCCTGCCGACGCTCGCCTGGCGGGACAGCGATCCGAGCAGGCAGCGCTGCCGCCCCATGCGGTCGTAGTCGCTCGACGCCCAGCGCGTCCGCACGTATGCCAGCGCCTGCCTGCCGTCGAGGTGATGCCGTCCCGGGTCGAGGTCGATCGCGATCGCAGGCTCGCCTTCGATCGGCGGCGACACGCCGGCATCCCGGACGGAGCGCTGCACGTTCACGGTCACGCCTCCAAGCGCGTCCACGATCTCGACGAAGCCACGCAGGTCGACGGCGGCCAGGTAGTCGATGCGCAGGCCGAGCAGGTGCCCGATCGTCGCCTTCAGCGCCGACGGACCGGGGTGCCTCACGCCGGGGAAGAGCCCGGGATCGTGCTCGGCGTAGCCCCACAGCGCGTTCAGGAGGTCGGGGAAGGTCTCGAGCTCGGTCCGGGCCCCGGGCGGGAACGGAACGCCGACGAGGTTTCTCGGAACGCCGAAGATCGCCGTGCGCCGGGTCTCGGTGTCGATCGAGACGACGATCATCGTGTCCGTGCGCAGGCCGTAGCGATACGGCCCCGCGTCGGCCCCCACGAGGAGGAACGTGATGCGCGCGCGGTCACCGAGCGGCCCCGCCGGGGGCTCGGGGTCCGGCAGCTCGGGAGTCCTGTCCCGTGTCGCGCCGATGCCCACGACCATGCCCGCGAGCTTCCCCGACGTCGGGCCCGAGTCGCTCGGCGGCTCGCCCGAGCTCGGGGGGCCGGCGCCGGGTAAGCGGTCCACGGGGGCCGGCTCGGGATCCTCCACAGACGCGGACGTGTCCAGGTGGGGAGCGGCCCACTCAGGAACTCCCGAGAGACCGACGTCGTCGGGCTCCTCGTCGGCGAACACCGACGTGAGAACGTCGTAGCTGCGCCAGTCGAGGTACGCGGCGTACACATGCGGGGCGGCGACGAAGGCGAGCAGGACGAGCACGACGAGGGCGCGGGCGCTCGCCGGGCCCTGCCGGCGTCCGGCCGCGACGCGCTCCCGGCGGGCGCCCCGGTAGGCGTCGAGCGTGCAGTGCGCCCTGAAGGCGAGCAGCAGGGCGTCCACGGCGAGCAGCGCGAGCAGGACGCTCGGCTGCACGGCGAGCCTGAGCAGGGAGATCGTTCCCTGGAGCGCGGCGCCCAGGCCGGCGGCGCAGAGAGCGAGCGTGAGCGCCAGCATCAGCAGACCCCGGCGCCCGGCGCCCGCGTACAGCTGTCCCATGCCCGGGACGAGCGCCGAGAGCGCGCCGGCGACGAATGCCCGGGGCAGGCGCCGGCAGCGATACAGCGTGTAGGTCGCGACCGGCGCTGGGGAATACGGTCTCGTCGCCACTGGCTGCGCCTCTTCGCGCTCCACTCCGAATTCGCCGGCGTGCGCGAAGCGCCGGCCCTGTGCTTCACCCTTCGGGGTTCGGTTCCTCCCCGCCGCCGCCCCAGCCGAGCGATGCCGCGCCGAGCTCGAGGACGTACGCCGGGTCGTCGCGCAGCGCGCCGTAGACGCGGATCTCCTCCTCCCCGGCAAGCGCGAGCCACGCCCCGTCGGGCGACCACGCGAGACCGCGCTGGTCGATCGCCTCGAGCACCACGCGCCCGAGAGCGACGTCGACGACCGCGAGCTGGCCGGCGTCCGCCGCGTACCCGACGGCGAGCTCGTCGCCCGTCGGGCTGAACGCGAGGAAGTCGCCCAGCCTGAGCTCCTGACGCGCCGGCGGCGGTAGCGGCGCGCTCGCCTCGAGGCGTCCGTCGCGCCAGAGCTGGAGCGCGGCCGTCGTCCCGCCTCGCCCGTACCGGACGACCGTCACGGCGATGAGACCGTCCGGGGCGACGTCGAAGGCGACGACGTCGAGCGACCCGTCGCTCGCCGGGTCGAAGCCGAGCTCGAGCTGCTCGCTACGAAGCACGGGCTCGCCGTCGAGCCAGACCTCGGGAGCGTTCGGGCCGGCCGGCCGCGTGAGCAGGCCGCCTCCCGGCCCGAAGCGCGGCGCGCAGCCCGGCACCTCGACCTGGCTGCCGCTCCCGACGTCGAGGACGAAGGAGACAGGGCCCGGCGTGCACCACGCGACTCGCGCTCCGTCCGCCGACCAGGCGACCTCGCCGACTGCTGTTCCCAGCTCCCGGACGAGCTCGGAATCACCGTCCGGCCGGACGCGGACGAGATCGAGCTCCCAGGTGATCGCCGGATCCCCGCTCACCGGGATGACCGCCAGGTCGCCCTCGGGGGCGACCCACACGCGGCAGGCGGCGTCTACGCCCGTGTCGGCGACCGACGCGGTGTCGAACGCGATTCGGCGCAGCTCGCACTCGCGACGCTCAGGCTCGGCGACGAGCAGCGTCCCCGGCAGTGCGCCCGCGGCCGGCGCATCAGGCCCTTCGAGCTCCCTGCCGTGCACCGGCTCCGTCTCGCCGGGCTCGGTGGGAGCGGCCGCCTCCCCCTCTCCACCGCGCAACCCGTCGACCAGCGCCGCCACGGCGACGGCGGTGACGACCCCGACGACGGCGAGGTTCCTCCACACCCCTCCCGAGCGTAGCGCCCGGTGCTCCCCGCGAGAAGGCCGATCGCTCTACTCGCTGCGAGGAGCGCTCAAGCGCCGGAACGGTCGATCACGGGCCGTGCAGCTCCTGCAGGGTGGGGCCGACGCTTCCGTCCGTGCCGGGGCCGGAGCGCCCGGCCGCGCGCAGCGCGCGCCGGTAGGCGGCGACCGCCGTGACGCCCCCGGCCATCACCTCGCCGGTCGAGCGCATCTCGGCCGACCGGTCGGCGGCGCCCGGGAAGCGGTCTTCCGGGAAGATCGCCTCCTTCGCCCAGGTCCGTCCGAGCGGCAGGCGCTCGGGCAGGTCGAGCTCCGCGAGCCGCGCCCCGAGCATGAGTCGGCAGGCGTGATGGACGAGCGGCACCCCGGTCGCCTTGGCGACGAAGGGCACGGTGCGCGACGC
>CAZCIJ010000265.1:0-4822 GCA_964498265.1 uncultured Gaiellales bacterium
GCTTCGCGCGGCTGCGAACGCTTCGCATGCGTGCGTCCTCGGTCGCCCCGATATGACCTGGTGGTATCTAGGCGCGCGATCAGCGCGCTCGTCCTTCGCCTGCTCGGTTCTCGCCGGCGAATCATGACCGTACTTCTGGCGGGGAGCACTTAGCGGCGCCGCGCAAGGAGGGCCGGATGCGGAGCAGGGTGTGAACCGCGAGCGAGATGGCCACTCCCATGCAGACGAGCGCGAGGACGCTTCCGCTCGGAACCTCGACCTCGAAGAGATCGCGGAAGAACGGGATCGCGACGACGAGGACGTAGGCCGCGGCGAGGACGAGGCACATCGCCCCGACCCAGCGCGCGCGGCGCGGGCTGGTCGCCTCGAGCGCGAAGACGACGTACAGCGACGCGACGACGAACACGGTCACGGAGACGGTCCTGGCGTCCACGACGTCGAGGTCGAACACCTCGACCGCGAGCACGAAGGGGACCGCGACCCCGGCGGCGACGCCGAAGCCCGCTCGCGCCGCGAAGCTGAGGACGTCGCGGACGTACGTCGTCAGACGCCAGGGCCCGTCGCTCGGCGCGAGCGCGAGCAGGAACGTGGGCACGCCCAGCGTGAAGAACGAGGCCAGGCTGAGATGGCGCGGCAGGAACGGGTACTCGATCGGGGCCAAGCCGAGGCCCAGGATCACGAGCGCCCCGAAGAGCGCCTTGGTCGTGAACAGCTTCGACACGCGCTGCATGTTCCGGAGGATCTGCCGCCCCTCGCCGACGGCCCTCGGCACCGCTCCGAAGTCGCCCTCGACGAGCACGAGGTCGGAGACGGTGCGTGCCATCTGGGCCCCGCTTCCCTGCGCGATCGCGATCCTCGAGGCCTTGAGCGCGGGAACGTCGTTCACGCCGTCGCCGAGCATGCCGACGTAGCGCCCCTCGTGGCTGAGCGCCTCGACGATCCGCCTCTTCTCCTCCGGGGAGACGCGTCCGACGACTGAGGTCGTGCGAAGCCGGCGCTGGAGGGCCTCCTCGTCCTGCGGAAGCTCGCGACCGTCCGCCGGCGTGCGGCCGCGCTCCGAGTCGATGCCGACGTCCGCGGCGATCGATCCGACGGTGACGGGCGAGTCGCAGGAGAGCACGAGCAGGTCGACCTGCTGCTCGCGGAAGAAGCCGACCGTCTCGCGGATGCTCGGGCGCAGCTCCTCGGCGAGCGAGACGACGCCGACCACGCTCGCGTCGGCGGGCGGGCCTCCGGCGGGGTCGAGCCCGGCGAGCGGGGTCCCGGTTCGCGCGAACGCGACGACGCGGCGGCCGCTCTCGGCGTCGCGCCTCACCGCCTCCGCGAGCGGGCCGAGGTCGAAGAGCTCGGCGGCCCCGAGCAGGTAGCCGCCGTCCTCGAACTCGACGCCGCTCCACTTCAAGCGCGAGGAGAACGGGACCTGCGCCGTCGGCGCGCCGGCATCGGCCGGGAAGCCGGCGGCCAGCGCCTCGAGCGTGCTGTTCCTGACCTCGGAGCTGGCCGCGTAGCGACCGAGCTGGCGGGCGAGCTCGGCGTCCGTCGCTCCCTTCGCCGGCGTGGCTCCGACGACGCGCAGGGTCGCTTCGGTGAGCGTGCCCGTCTTGTCCGTGCAGATGACCTCCGCCGAGGCCAGCGACTCGATCGCGTTCAGCTGCTGCGTCAGGATCCCGCGCCGCGAGAGCTTCAGCGCGCCCGTGACGTACACGATGCTCGTGAGCAGGATGAGCCCCTCGGGCACCATCGTCACCGCCGCCGCGACCACCGTCGGCAGGCCCTCGTCGAAGCTCGTGTTGCGCAGCACGAGAGCGATCACGAGCGCCGCGACGAGAGGGATCGCCAGCGTGACGAGCGTCACGACGAGCCGGTTGACGCCGCGCTGCAGCGGAGAGGCGGGATGGCGGAACCGACGCGCCTCGCCGACGAGCCTCTCCGAGTAGCTGTCGGCGCCGACGGCCGTCGTCCGGTAGACGGCGATCCCCTCGACCACGAAGGCGCCAGAGAGCACCTCATCTCCGAGCTCCTTCGCGACCGGTTCCGACTCGCCCGTGAGAATGGACTCGTCGATCCGCACGCCCTCGCCGGCGACCAGCGCTCCGTCGGCGACGATCTGATCTCCGGGCTCGCCGCGAACGAGATCTCCTTCGAGCACCTCGGCGATGTCGATCGTCCGCTCGCGGCCGTCCCGAATGACGCGGGCGACCGGCTTGACCAGCGCCGACAGGCGCTCGAGGGCGTGCTTCGCCCGGATCTCCTGGAACGAGCCGATCCCGGCGTTGGCGACCACGACCCCGAGGAAGAGAGCGTCGGCGAGCTCACCGAGGGCGAGCGTCGCGATTCCGAGCACCATGAGGATGTTGTTCGGAAGCGTGAAGAGGTTGGCCCGTACGATCGTCGCGTACGAGCGGCTCGTCGGGGGCTTGGGCGGCTTTCCGCGGGCGGCGAGTCGCCGCTCCGCCTCCGCTTCGGACAGGCCTCGCAGTTCTAGGGGCCTGTCCGGAAAGTGAACCAGGGCGCCTGACATGGTCACGCGCCGCAATACGGCGTCCTCGGGAGCGCCCATATGACCTGGTGGTATCTGGGCGCGCGCTCAGCGCGCTCGTCCTTGCCTCGCGGCACGTGCCGCGTGTCATCCACCGTGGACACTTTCCAGACAGGCCCCTCGCGCGGCTGTGGTCACCCCCAGCGATCGTACAATCAGGTTGTGGATGCAGAGGCGCTTCGGCGCCGGGTCGAGGAGTACGTGCGGCGGCACGACCTGATCGAGCCGGGGGGTGAGGTCGTGTGCCTCGTGTCGGGCGGCCCAGACTCCTCCTGCTTGTGGCACGTGCTCCGGGAGCTCGGCTACGCGGTCTCGCCGCTCCACGTCGGCCACGGCCTGCGTGGCGAGGAGTCTGCCGCGGACGAGCGCTTCTGCGCGGAGGTTCTCGGTGCGGAGGTCGTCGAGGCTCCAGGCGCGGGGTTGAGCGAGGCCCGCCTGCGCGAGGCTCGCTACGCAGCCGCCCGCGGGCGCCTGTGCGCCACCGGGCATACCGCGACGGACCAGGCGGAGACGGTCCTCTACCGCCTCGTTGCCCGCGGCGCGGCGACGGGAATCAGCGCGCGCCGAGAGGACGGGGTCGTGCGCCCGCTCCTCTGCGTCTGGCGCGAGGAGACGGAAGCCTACTGTCGAGCGGTCGGGCTGCCCGTTCGAATCGATTCCTCGAACGCCGCCACGAAGCGCGGTCTCATCCGCAGCGAGATCATGCCGCTGCTCCGCCGCCTGCACCCGGCTGCCGACCGGAACCTGGCGGCCGCGGCGACTTCGCAGCGGCCGCTGCCGCCGCCGCTCGAGCGCGCGCTGGCCGAGCTGCTGTCGTCGCGTGAGGGATCGAAGCGAGTCGACCTCGGGAGCGGACGTGTCGCAGTGCGCGAGTACGGCTCTCTATGGCTCGAGCGGGCTCCGGTCAGGCTCGATCGGACCGTTGAGTGGGGTGATTGGTCGATCGAGCCCCGCGTGAGCGGGCTTAGCGTTCGGGGCTGGCGAGCCGGCGACCGGCTCGCCGGCCGCGAACGCAAGGTGCAGGATCTCTTCGTTGATGCGAAGATCCCGAGGTCGGAGCGGGAGGGATGGCCTCTCGTCGTTCGGGGCGATGAGGTGATTGCCGTCCCCGGGGTCGCGACGGCGCCGGGATACGAGGATGCGGTGGTCGCGTGGAAGGGGGAGAGGTGACCGGAAGAGCGAGCCAGATGCGCGCTCCCGTCGAGGAGGTGCTGATCGACGAGCACGCGCTAGCGCAGCGCATCTCCGAGCTCGGAGCCGAGATCTCGGCCGACTACGCGGACCGAGACGTCGTGCTCGTGGGCGTGCTCAAGGGCGCGATCTTCTTCATCGCCGACCTCATGAGGACGCTCGACATCCCCTGCGAGGTCGACTTCATGGCGATCTCGAGCTACGGGTCGGCGACACACTCGTCCGGCGTCGTGCGCATCCTGAAGGACCTCGACGTCTCGATCGAGGGCAGGCACGTGCTCGTCGTCGAGGACATCGTCGATTCCGGGCTCACCCTGTCGTACCTGGTGCGGACGTTGCGCGCCCGTCAGCCTGCCTCGCTCGAGGTGTGCGCGCTGCTCACGAAGCCGGCTCGGCGAGAGGTCGACGTGCAGTGTCGCTACGTCGGCTTCGAGATCCCGCAGCGGTTCGTGATCGGATACGGCCTCGACTTCGCCGAGCGCTACCGCAACCTCCCGTTCGTCGGCACCCTGCGCGACACCATCGCCGCTCAAGCCGAGGAGTCGTTCTGACGATCTGACCTCACGACCGGCTGTTCCGAGGGGCGGGCCTCGAGGAGGCCGATGCTACCCTTCGAGCACGTGACCGAGGGTCTGATTCACCGTTGAGTCGTTTCTTCCGCAGCGCGCTTTTCCCCCTTATCGTCATCGTCCTGCTCGTGTACCTGGCGTCTCAGACGCTGCTGCCGCGATCGAACGAAACGGAGCAGCTCACCTACTCCGAGCTGATCGCCGACGTGCGGGACAACCCGGACCAGATCGAGGAGGTCCTCTTCAAGCCCAACGGCCAGGAGATCGAGGCGACCTTCGTGTCCGGCAAGAAGGTCAAGGTCAACTATCCGTCGGATCAGGCGCAGATCGAGTTCCAGAACCTCCTCGAGTCGAAGGGCGTGACGTTCGACTCGAAGGGAGTGGGCAATTCCGCTTGGTGGTCGATCCTCACCTATCTCCTCCCATTCCTCCTGTTCTTTGGCTTCTGGATCTTCCTGATGAACCAGGTGCAGGGTGGTGGGTCGAAGGTGATGAGTTTTGGGAAGTCGAGGGCGAAGCGGAT
>CAZCIJ010000266.1:0-3539 GCA_964498265.1 uncultured Gaiellales bacterium
GGACGTGATGCGCGCGGCCGGCGTGCCCTGCGCCGGCGTGCTCGCCGAGGCGCGCGCGCCGTGCGTCCTGAAGGCCGACGGCCTGGCGGCGGGGAAAGGCGTGTTCGTCTGCCGGACGCAGGAGGAGGTCGCACCCGCGCTCGAGCGGATCCGCGCGCTGGGGAGCGCCGTCGTCGTCGAGGAGCTCCTCGAGGGCGAGGAGGCGTCGCTCTTCGCGGTATGCGACGGGCAGCGCGCGGTCGTCCTCCCTGCGGCCCAGGACTACAAGCGCCTGCGCGACGGGGATCGCGGTCCGAACACCGGAGGCATGGGCGCCTACTCTCCCGTGCCTGCGCTCTCGGTGCAGGAGACGGACCGGCTCGTGGACACCGTGCACCGCCCCGTGCTCGAGGAGCTCGCACGGCGGGGCACGCCGTTCGTGGGGCTTCTCTACGCGGTACTCATGATCACGGCCGACGGGCCGCGCGTGCTCGAGTTCAACTGCCGCTTCGGCGATCCGGAGAGCCAGGTGGTCTTGCCTCGGCTCGACCACGACCTGCTCGACCTCCTGGCCGCAGCGGCGCAAGGCGACCTGGGCGATGTCTCGGTGGAGACCTCCTCCCAGGCGGCCGTAACGGTCGTCCTGGCCGCTCGCGGCTACCCCGAGTCGGCCGACGTCGGAGTCGCGCTCGACGGTCTCGACGAGGCGGAGGCGGCGGGCGCGATCGTCTTCCACGCCGGCACCGCCCTTCACGGCGGCCGGCTGGTAAGCGCAGGGGGGCGCGTGCTCAACGTGACCGCGCTGGGGCCGACGCTCGCCGGCGCACGGGCGCGGGCGTACGAGGCCGTGTGCCGTATACGCTTCCCCGGGGCCGAGTTTCGGACTGACATCGCCCAGAGAGCCGCCGACGCCCCAGAGCCCTTGCAGACTGAAGCACGAGCCGACCGGCGATGAGCTCCCGTCCTGAGACTGCGGCGATGCCGCACTCGATCTTCGACGAGCTCGGGGACGAGGGGCCGCTCGTCGGGATCCTCATCGGCTCGGAATCCGATCGTGACACGATGGACCAGGCCGTCGAGGAGCTGAACGAGCGGGGCATCTCTCACGAGCTACGCGTCCTCTCGGCCCATCGGGACCCGCGAGGGGTTGCGGAGTACTCGTCGACGGCGGCCGTGCGCGGCGTGCGCGTCATCATCGCCGGAGCCGGGATGGCCGCCGCTCTTCCGGGGGTCGTGGCCTCCTACACGGAGCTGCCGGTGATCGGCGTACCGCTCACGTCGTCGAAGAGCGTCATGGGCGGGCTCGACGCGCTCCTCGCGATCGCACAGATGCCGCCCGGCGTCCCCGTGGCGTGCGTGTCCGTGAACGGCGCGAGAAACGCTGCGATCCTCGCCGCCAAGATCCTCGCCCAGGGCGGCGGCTACCCGGGACCGGCGACGGCGACGCGATAGCGAGGCTAGCGAGCGGCGGCCATCGCGCCGACCCTTGCCGCTGGTCGGAGAGGGCGCCGGCTACCCCGGCTCGGGCGAGGAATCGCCGGGAGCCGCGCCGAGCGAGCTGCCGGGCGTGACCTGTTCTGGCTCGACAAGCTCGACGGCCTTCGCCAGGAGAACGCGATAGTCGCGCAGCAGCTCTGCTCGCATCGCCTCGAGACGGCGAACCTCAGTCTCCAGCTCCTCGCGTCTGCTGAGAACGTCGGCGCTTCCGTCCCGGCTCTCGGGTCGGTCCTCGCGTTCGACCTCTGCGCGGACCCGGGAGTGCAGCTCGTCACGAAGCTCGGCGGCCGCTCGCTGAGCGGCGATGAGGGCCTCCCGTAGCAGTCCGTCGTCGCCGGAGGGCTCCCGGTGCGCGTTCACCTCGACCGCGGCACGCTCGAGCCGCGCACGCTCGAGCTCGGCTCGCGCCTGCTGCCACTCTTCTCGCTCCTTGAGCAACGTCGCCTCGAGCTCGCTCACCTGCGCACGTAACGCGTCGCGCTCTCGCCACAGCTCGTCGATGCTCTCCCGCACGCGCTCGATCAGCCGATCGCACGCGGCACGCTCGTAGCCAAACGGCCTCGTCGCGAGCTTCACGTGGCGCAACTCGATCGGCGTCAAGGACATCTGGCCTCCTCGGTGGCCGATGCTGCTCGGTGCCCTTCCCTCACAGCCTAGAGCACGAGAGGCGTGAGGTGCAGCTCTGCCCACGCCGCCGGGCGCAGCCGGTACCGTGCAGATGGTGCCCGAGCAACCCGCGTTCGACCGGGACCGCTTCCAGGGACTGTCGTCGACCCAGCTCTCCGCGGAGCGAGACGAGCTGCGCGCTCAGCTCGGTCAGCAGGCGGAGTCGAGCATCGATCGGGAGGCCAGACGTGCACGTATCGAAGCCGCGGTGCAGTCCGCTTCTCGCCGGCTCGAGAAGAGATTCGCCGACCTTGCCGCCGAGGCAGCGGAGACGGGAAGCTTGACCGAGGACAGTCTCAGCGGCGTCGCCGAGCTCTGGCTCCTCGCCCGCGTGCCAGAGCTCGCCGAAGCGCTTCACGCCGCGGCGGGCGAGCCCGCGGCGTCACGGGAGCAGGTCGCAGCGGAGCGCAAGCGGCTCCGCTCGGAAATCGCTGCACGCGAGGCAGAGCTCGTCTTGCGCGTTGCCGAGGAGCAGCTCGGCAACGCTGGCATGAGCCTCGATCCACTTCTTGCCGAGCGGCTCGTGCAGCAGGTCCTCAGCGGATCGGATCACGATGCCGATAGCGGGGAGACGAGCTGAACGACTCGTCCTCTGGTTCGAGGATCTCGAGCTCTGGGATCGGGATGATGCATCGCCCCTCGAACCCAATCGTCCCGCGCAATTGCGCGACGATCTCGTGCTTCAAGTTCCAGGGAAGCACGAGGACTGACAACGGCCGCGTCTCGAGAATCCGGTCGGGCGCGTAGATCGGGATCCTCGTTCCAGGCGTGAGCCGGCCCTGTTTGCGAGGATTGCGATCCACCACGTAGTCGACGAGATCCGACCGGATCCCGCAGCAATTGAGGAGCGTCATTCCCTTGGCGGCCGCGCCGTACGCGACGACCGGACGGCCTAGGCGCCTCTCCTCGACGAGGAGAGCGAGCAGATCTCGCTTCACGGTCGCGATTTGCTTCGCGAAGCGCTCGAACGTCGCCGCGTCGAAGAGACCGCTCTCCTGCTCGCGACGCCGCATCGCAGCGACCGAGGGGCGGGCTATGGCGTCACGGCCGTCGCGGCGCGTCGCGTAGATGCGAAGGGACCCGCCGTGGGTCGGAAGCTCCTCCACGTCGACGACGACTAGGTCGTGACTACCGAGGGTCCTCTCGATCGAGGCCAGGGAGAAGTACGAGAGGTGCTCGTGGTAGATCGTGTCGAACTGGCATTCCTCGACCAGACGCAGCAGATGCGGTACCTCGATCGTCACCACTCCGTTCCGCTCGAGGACAGTCGCGAGCCCGCGCACGAAGTCGGAGAGGTCAGGGACGTGCGCGAGCACGTTGTTCGCGACCACGAGGTCCGCGAGCCCGAACGACGACGCGACCCGCTCCGCCGTCCCCGCGCCGAAGTACTCGACGAG
>CAZCIJ010000266.1:3639-4819 GCA_964498265.1 uncultured Gaiellales bacterium
GGCTCGTCGACGTCTGCCGCGTCGACGTACGCGTTCGCGAGCGGCGACATGCCGAGGTCGATGACGAGCTTTGTCCACCGGCGACCCGCACGCACGGCAGCTGTGAGGCGCCGAAGCGCTCACGCCCCCTCCTCGGAGACCTCGGCGGCAATCTGCCGCAGGCGCTCGATGAAGCGTTCCTCGCTGAAGCTGGCGGCGTGCGCCCGAATGGCGACCGGATCCCAGGTCGAGCGGCGCAGCCGGCCGACGGCCTCGGCCACGGCCCCGGCCGTCGGCTCCTCGAACAACACGCCGGTGGTCCCTTCCTGGATCGTGTCGAGGAACCCGCCGAGGCGCAGGGTCGCCGCAGGCTTCCCGAACGTCGCGCCCTCGAGCGGCGTCAGACCGAAATCCTCGTACGCGGCGGTGACGACGGCGCGCGCGTTCGCGTACAGCCAGCGGAGCTCCGCATCCGAGGCAGCTTTGAGGAACCGGACGTTGCGGCCTGCCCTCGCTACGAGCCGAGCTGTCTCTGGACCGGTGCCGACGACCGCGAGGCGGTCATGCGGAAGGGACGCGAACGCATCGACGACCGCGTCGACGTTCTTGTACGCGAGCAGCCGCGAGACGACGAGGAAGAATCCGGGTTCGAGCCCATCGACCGCCTCGTGAGCCTCCCGCGGGTCGAGCGTCGGCGGCGGAGCCAGCACCTCCGCGTCGCGGCCGTAGGCTCCCAAGATCCGCAGGCGCACCGCGTTCGAGGACGTGAGGTAGCGCTCGGCCTCGCGCGCCGCGGCCCGGTCGCGGCGAAGCAGCGAGGGCCGGAGAGCTGCGAGACCAAGCCGGGCCGTCTGCGAGAGGCCGCGCTCGTAGAGGGGCGCCGAGTAGAGCCAGCGCGCGGGGCTGTAGCAGTACACGACCTTCTTGCCGCCCGTGCGGACGAGGTGCGCCCACCCGCTCGAGCTGCACAGGACGACGTCGGCGTGGACGGTGCAGCGCTCGAACGACGGCCCGAGGACCGGAAGCGCGAGCCGGTGATGCCGCCGGAACAGGGCGATCCGGTTCACGGCCAGCGGACGGACGTCGGCGGCTGCGAACTCCGGGTAGGTCTGCTCGCGATCGTAGAGCGAGACGTGGAGGGTCGCGTCCGGGAACGCCTTCAGCATCGAGAGCACGACGCGCTCGGCGCCACCGCGCTGGG
>CAZCIJ010000267.1:0-4805 GCA_964498265.1 uncultured Gaiellales bacterium
TCGATCCCTTTGCGCGCGGCCACGCGCTCGAGCGCGCGCGCGTACTTCTCGACGGACGAGAGAGGGCCGAAGCGCCGCATCCGCTCGGCCCGGCACGCCGGCATCTACTTCCGCGAGCTCGACAACGGACGCCGCAGGTACGAGTGCACCTACGTGGACAGCGACGGCCGGCGGCGCTGGCAGACGGTCGCCGGCGGCGAGAAGGACGCCGTCGCTGCACGGGCCGAGGTCGTCACCAAGAAGCGCAGGGGGAGCGGGTGGCGCCGTCGCGGCGGCGGTTCCGCGACGGCGCCGAGGAGTACATGGCCGACCACACCGGCCACCTGCGAGCGTCGACGCACGACCGCTACGAGCGCGGCCTCGCACACGCCTACCGCGCCTTCGGCCGGACGCCGATCAGTGACGTCGACGAGAACGACATCGCGAAGATGATCAACCAGATGCGCAAGGCCGGCCGCGCGGGCTGGACGATCCGCGCCAGTCTCTCGCCCGTGTCGATGGTGATGCGCTGGGCGGTCCGGCGCGGGATGGCCGCCTACAACCCATGCCAGCGCCTCGAGAAGGGCGAGCGGCCGAAGGTGGGCCGCGGCCGCATGCGCATCCTCGAGCGCGACGAGATCACGAAGGTGCTCGAGTACGCGTCCGTCTACTGGCGGCCGCTGTTCACCGTGCTCCTGTTCACGGGCATGCGTGTCGGCGAGGCGCTCGCGCTGCGCTGGTGCGACGTCGACCGTGACAACGGGGTGATCCGCGTCCGCTCGCAGATCGACCGCAAGACGCGGGCGCTCGCGGAGCCGAAGACGGAGAAGGCGAAGCGCGACGTCGTCATGTTCCCGGCGCTTGCGAATGTGCTGCGCGAGCAGCGTCTCGCCGCCCCGCCGGAGCTCTCCCACGAGGAGGCGTTCGTGTTCCCGACCGCGGCCGGCACGCCGCGCGAGCAGGGCAACGCGAGGGTGGCGTTCCAGGCGGCCGCGGAGAAGGCCGGGCTCGAGGCAACGGGCGGCCGCGGCTCAAGGTGCACGACTGCAGGCACACGTTCGCGAGCCTGCTCGTCTCAGCCGGTCGCGACGTCGTCTTCGTCAGCCGGCAGCTCGGACACTCGAGCCCGAGCGTGACGCTGAACGTCTACAGCCACTTGTTCGACGCGCAGCGGCACGCCGACGAGACACGTCAGGCGCTCGAGGCGTCGTTCGGCGGTCTCGTGGAAACGTCGATGGAAACGTACCCCCGGCAACCCGGGGCAACCGTGGCCGCTGCTGCGAGCGCCGAAGTGCTCGCTTTCCCCGCTCAGTAGCGGCCCCAGGCAACCCGGCGCAATCTGCCGGGACGGCTACAGTGGCCGGCGATGGAGAACCCGAAGGCGATGGGCTCGTTCGTGGCCGGAGTCCTCGCGCTGGCCGTCCTTGCCGCAGCTGCGGCGCTTCCCCGCTTCGTCGACTCGATCACGCCGCTACGCGCGCTCATCGCCGTCCCGGGGGCGGTGCTGCTCGCCGTCGTCTCCCTGGCGCTCTCTCGCCGCGCCCGCTTCGACTTCCAGCGCAGCCTGGGTCGCATCGGCGGCGACGGCCTTGCCCTCACGGGCTGGGTGCTCGGCGTCCTCGCCCTGCTCGTCTCGCTCACGGCCGCGCTCGCCGTCGGGGTGTACGCGGTCCTCACCTTCACGCAGAACTAGACGCCTGACGACCCGTTCCCCTGCCTCGCCACACCGGCTACAATCCTGGGTCGCGTGTTCGAGATCGGCAGCAGCCTGCGCGATGCGCGCATCCGCAAAGGGCTCGAGCTCACCGCTCTCGAGAGCGAGACGAAGATCCGCGCCAAGTACCTCAGGGCCCTCGAGGACGAGCGCTTCGACCTCCTTCCCGGGGACACGTACGTCAAGGGCTTCCTGCGCACGTACGCCGAGCGCCTCGGCCTCGACGGGCAGCTGTACGTGGACGAGTACAACTCGCGCTTCGCGCTCGCGGAGGAGCCCGTCGTCCCCGCCCGCCAGCGCCGGCACAGGGCACGCCACGGCCGCTTCGAGGCCAACGCGGTCGTCGCCGCGCTCGCCGGCATCGTCGTGGTCACCGTGCTCGTCATCGCCGCATGGCAGCTTGGAGGCTCGGACGGCGACGAGGGTGCCCAGACGGCGAGCGCCCCCTCCGCCGTGCAGACGGAGACGGCGCCGGCGACGACGCAGGCGACCGTCGTCGTCGATCCGCCCGCGGTCCAGCTCGTCCTCACGGCGCGGAGAGGGTCCTCTCGCATCGAGGTGCGGAGGAGCTCGGCCACGGGGGAGCTGCTCTGGGAGGGCACGCTGTCCAAGGGGGACGACCGGGTCGTCGAGGGCGACCGGCTCTGGGTGCGCGTGGGGAAGGGGCAGAACGTCGCTCTCACGATCAACGGCGAGCCCGGCCCGCGCCTCGGCAGCGGCCGTCGGGCGATCGTCGTGACGGAGGACGGCGTCCGCGCTCGGTGATCGACCGGAGACGTCGCACCGGCGGATGACGGCCGAGCCACGCCGCGCAGGACCGGCACCCGTCCATCCCGGCGGAAGGACGAGCGCGGGGCGCACGTCGGTCTCGGCCGCTCGCCGGTGACCCGCCCGCGCGCCGTCGTCGTCGTCACGGGCAGCGAGCTCGTGCGCGGGTCCAGGCGCGACGCGAACGGGCCGTTCCTCGCGGCCAAGCTTCTCGGGCTCGGCGTCGATCCCTGGCGCATCGTGATCGTGGGGGACCGTCCGGACGACCTCGAGCGAGCGATTCACGAGGGCCTCCAGGCCGACATCTGCGTGACCTCGGGCGGGCTCGGTCCGACGCACGATGACCGTACGGTGGAGCTGCTCGCCCGCGCCGCGGGCCGGCCGCTTCACGTCGACCCGGGCCTCGAGCGCGAGATCGCCGCGATCTCACGAACGATTGCCGACCGGTTGGGACGACCGTATTCGGACTTCGTCCCGGGCGTCCGCAAGCAGGCCTCGCTCCCAGAGGGCGCGAGCGCTCTCGGGCTCGCCGGCACTGCGCCGGCCGTCCTGCTCGAGCACGACGGCGGCGTCGCCGTGGCCCTTCCCGGGCCCCCGGGCGAGCTCCGCCGCCTGTGGCCGCGCGTCGTCGAGGCGCCCGGGGTTCGACGCGTCCTCGGGAAGACGCCGCCGCGCGATCACCGGCTGCTGCGCTTCTTCGGGCCCAGCGAATCCGCCGTCGCGCAGAGCCTCGACGAGGCCGGGGGAGAGGGAGAGGGGCTCGAGGTGACCGTGTGCGCTCGCGACCTCGAGATCCACGTCGACCTTTTCGTCGAGGACGGCGCGGAGAGCCGAGCAGCGGCGGTCGAGCGCGTGCTGCTCTCACGGTTCGGCGGGGAGCTCTTCGCCGAGGACGAGCGGCCGGTCCAGGAGATCGTGCTCGAGCTGTCTCGCGCTCAGGGCCTCACGCTGGCGACGGCCGAGTCCTGCACGGGCGGCATGGTCGGGTCGCGCCTGACCGACGTGCCGGGTGCGAGCGACGTCTTCCTCGGAGGCGTCGTCGCCTACGACAACGAGGCCAAGCGGCGGCTGCTGGCGGTGCCCGACCCCGTCCTCGCGCGGCACGGGGCGGTCTCGGCGGAGGCGGCGGCGGCGATGGCTCGGGGTGGCCGCGCAGCGCTCGGAGCGGATGTCGCCGCGGCGGTCACGGGGGTCGCGGGGCCGACCGGCGGAACGGCCGAGAAGCCCGTCGGGCTCGTCTTCGTCCACGCCGAGGGCCCGATGGGAAGCGCCGCCCGCCGGATCGTGCTGCCCGGAGACCGCGAGAGCGTCCGCGCTCGAGCGACCGCGATCGCGTTGCACCTCCTGCGCGACCTCCTGACACAGAGTCGCGACGTTCCCGCGTGACCTCGAGCGCTAGCGTAGAGGGGCATGAGACCCTCCGGCTGTTCTTCGGCATACCGCTCCCGGACGGGGCGGTCGACACAGTCGCGCGATGGCAGCTCGAGACGTTCGGGGGCGCACGCGGCGTCCGCATCGTTCCCCCCGAGCACCTCCACCTTACGCTCGCCTTCCTCGGCAGCAGGCCGACAGCCGAGCTCGACGCGCTGCGACAGGCGCTTCGTAAGGCGGCCGTGGGCCTCCCGGCGCCCGTGCTCGCGCCCCGGCGGTATCGCGAGACCGAGCGTGTCGGGATGCTCGTGCTCGACGACGAGGACGGGCGCGCAGGCCTGCTGCAGGAGCGGCTCGTCCACGAGCTCGAGACCCTCGACGTGTACCGGCGAGAGCCCAGGCCATGGCTTCCCCACCTCACCGTCGCTCGCTTTCGCGCCCGACCGAGGCTCAAGCCGGCGCTCCCCGCGCTCGGCCCGATCGGTCCGTCCGATGCCGCGCTCTATCATTCCGTGCTGCGGCCTGCCGGGGCGCAGTACGACATTCTCGAAGCGGTTGCCCTAGGAGGTTGATGTGGACCGCGAGCAAGCTCTCACCGCCGCCCTGAGCCAGATCGAGCGGCAGTTCGGAAAGGGCTCGGTCATGAAGATGAGCGACCGGGCCCACGAGTCCATTCCTGCCATCCCGACCGGATGCCTGTCGCTCGACCTCGCGCTCGGCATCGGCGGTCTCCCGCGCGGGCGCATCGTCGAGATCTTCGGCCCTGAGGCGTCGGGGAAGACGACGCTCGTCTACCACGTCATCGCCGAGGCGCAGCGGCGTGGTGGGATCTGCGCGTTCATCGACGCGGAGCATGCGATGGATCCGACGTACGCGCGGAGGATCGGCGTCTCGATCGACGATCTCCTCGTCTCGCAGCCGGACACGGGCGAGCAGGCGCTCGAGATCGCCGAGCTCCTCATCCGCTCCGGCG
>CAZCIJ010000268.1:0-4792 GCA_964498265.1 uncultured Gaiellales bacterium
CCTTCCGCCGCCGCCGGGCGTAGTAGGCGCGGCAGGCGTCCAGGACGTCGGCGAGGGGGTAGCGGCCGTTCACGGGCATGAGCCGCGCTCGCGTCGCGTCGTCTGGGGCATGCAGGGAGAGCGCGAGCCGCACGGGCAGGTCGACGTCGACGAACCGGCGCAGGCCGGGGAGCCAGCCCACCGTCGAGACGGCCGTTCGGCGGGCTGTCACGCCGAGATCGGGCAGGAGCCCGCAGGCGGAGACGACGGCGTCGAGGTTCATCATCGGCTCGCCCATGCCCATGAAGACGCAGTGGTCGATCCTCTCGAGGCGGCGGAAGTGAAGCGCCTGGTCGAGGATCTCCCACGCCGTGAGGTTGCGGCCGAAGCGCATCTGTCCGGTGGCGCAGAAGCTGCAGGTGAGCGGGCAGCCCGACTGGGACGAGAGGCAGACGGAGCGGCGGCCGTCGCGGTAGCGGATGAGGACGGTCTCCACGGGGTGCCCGTCCTCCGTCCGGAAGAGCGTCTTGACCGTGCCGTCGCGCGCGCGCCGCTCTGCGAGGGGCTCGAGCGTCGAGAAGGGAACGGCCGAGTCGAGCTCCCGGCGCAGCGCCGCAGGGAGGCTCGTCACCTCCCCGTAGGAGCGGGCGCCGAGGGCAGCTCGCTCCCAGACCTGGCGGAGCCGGTAGGGAGGCTCCCCGCGCGAGGCGAGCTCCGTCTCGAGGAGCGTGAGATCCATCCCCCTACTGTATGGAGGCTACGGCGCCCGGTCGCCGGAGAGGTAGAACGCGACGGCGACGGCCACGTAGCCGGCGAGCAGCGCCGCCCCGCGCAGGCGGCTCGACCGGCCGCCCGCGAGCACGAGCGCCGTGAAGATCGTCGCGCCGCCGAGCGCGGCGATCTCGACCGGGCGGAAGGAGAGGGGCAGGGGCTCGATCGCCCACGAGAGGATCGCGGCGGCGGGGATGAGGAACACGGCCACCTGCGCGCTCGACGCGAGCGCGATCTCCGCTGCGAGCTTGATGTGCCCGCGGGCGGCGACGACGACCGCGCCGCCGTGCTCGGCCGCGTTGCCGACGATGGCGACGACGACCGCCGCGAGGAAGAAGTCGGAGAGGCCGACCTCCTCGCCGAACGCCTCGATCGAGCCGACGAGCCCCTCCACGACGAGCGCCGTGAGGACGGTCGCCACGCCCAGGACGAGGAGCGACGCCTTGAGCGACCAGGATGCCATCGACGCCGGCTCGTCCGAGACGTGCAGGTCGTGGTGGCGTCGCAGCGAGAACCACGTCACGCCGACGTAGACGAGCAGCAGGACGATCGACACGGGCAGCGTGACGACGGCGAGCGAGTGGCGTTCCGGATCGCCTTCCCAGCCCGGCACCGCCGGGATCAGGAAGAGCGCCGTCGCGAGCAGCACCAGCCCGAAGGAGAGGAAGCTCGAGAAGCGGTCGAGCTCCCCGCGGCCGCCGACGAGGAGCGAGAAGCCGAGGACGAGCAGGAGGTTGCCGACCACGCTTCCCGAGAGCGACCCGCGCACGACCTCGGGTAGGCCCTCGGCGACGGCGAACAGGGCGATGATCAGCTCGGGAGCGTTGCCGAAGGTCGCGTTGAGGAAGCCGCCGATGCCCGGTCCCGTGTGGTGGGCGGCATGCTCGGTCGCCTCCCCGATGACCCAGGCCATCGGGACGAGCGCTCCGCAGGCGAGCGCGAAGACGACGATGTCGGACGCGCCTGCCCGGTCGAGCGCGATGAGGAGGGGAGCGAGAGCGGTCGACGCCCACAGGAGCTTCCTGCCCACGGGCGCGGAGCCTAGCGGGGACCGCCTGGGCGCCAACTACCACATCGCGACGTTTTGTCAAGTCTTGCGAGGCCGGCGACCGTGGCGCAGAATCGGGCGCAATGGACCGCGGTGCGCAGAAGGAGCTCCAGGCCGGCACGACCGAGCTGCCGCTCCGGCCGCAGGACGAGAGCGAGTGCCGGCGCTGCGGCGTCCACTGCGACAAGGTCGTCTATCCCGCCGCGTGTGTCGAGCGCGCGTGCCCGTTCGTCTACGCCTACGAGGAGTGGGGACGGACGTACATCGGCTGCATGCAGAAGGTCTTCGACGTCGAGATCGACCTGCGCATCCTCGAGCAGGCGCAGGGGCGACGCGACGGATTCGGCGCGGTCAAGGCGAGGCGGAGCCCCCTCCCGATGTGCGATGCCGAGGTGCTCCGCTGCTACGAGAACCGCGAGGACGAGCTCGGGTGCGTCAACCCCGAGTTCCACGAGCTGTCTCGGGGACGGCCGTCCTTCCGCGTCATCGCGCACGTCTCCTAAAAGCTCCTTTCAGAATGAAGCCTTGTTCCCCCTGGACCGCGCCGGCCGGCGCGATGCTGCGTCCTCAGTCGCGCCCATATCGGCCTTGATATGGGCGCTCCCTGCGTCCTTGCCTCGCACCGGCCAGCGCGCCCCAGTGGGGAAGCGTCATTCTGAAAGGAGCTCCGACACGCCGTCGCCTGCCCGGCCGCGGTCAGGGCGCTGCGGGGAGCTCGATGGTGAAGGTCGCGCCGGCGCCCGGCGAGGAGTCGACGGTGATCTCGCCTCGCATCCCCCGGACGAGCTCGCGGGCGAGGTAGAGGCCCAGGCCGGAGCCCGCCTCGCGCTCGCCCAGCCGGACGTACGGCTCGAAGATCCGCTCCCGATCGTGCGCGGGGATCCCTGGACCGGCGTCGTGGACTGCGATCCGCACAACCTCGCCGGCGCGTTCGACCGAGATGTCGGCGCGCGGATCGGGAGCGTGCTTGAGCGCGTTCTCGACGAGCTCGCCGAGCGCGCGGTGGAGACGGTCCGGATCGGCCAGGACGGCCGGCTCCTCGCCGGCCGGCAGCCGGAGGTCCACGCGGGCGCCGGACCGGGCTGCCGCCGCCGCGTCGGCGACGGCACGAGCCACGGGTGCCACCTCGCAACGGGCGAGCTCGAACGGCAGGCCTTCGGCGTCCAGCCGGCCCGCGAGCGTGAGCTCGCCGGCGAGGAGGGCGAGCTGAGCGGCCGCGTCCTCGATGAGTCGCAGGAGCCGGCGGCGGGTCTCCTCGTCGAGGTCGGCTCCGGCCCCGAGCGCCCGCGCCGCGCCTCTCACGGTGGCGAGAGGCGTCTGCATCTCGTGCGCGACGCTCGCCGCGAGCTGCAACGGGCCCGCGCGGTCGGCTCGACTCTCAGGCATGCCGCGGCCCCGGGAGGACGCACTCACCGAGGTGCGCGGACGCACCCCTGCGCCCGCGCTCCCCGGCGACCGCTTTGGGAAGGAGAACTCCGATCGAGCGGAACGCGAACACTACCACGGGCTCCGGCTCAGCGACCACTAGGGGCCTGTCTGGAAAGTGGCGGCGGTGCGTGCCGCATGTCAGGCGCTCTCGTTCACTTTCCGGACAAGCCCCTAGCACGTCCCGACCGCGCCTGCGGCCGCCTGCGTCGCTCGAGCGCGCGCTCGTGCAGCTCGCGCAGGCGGCGTACCTCGCGCTCGTCGGGACCGTGCCCGTCCGGCCCCGGCGTCTCGAGAATGGCAGGGACGGTCTGGACGCGTGCGTTCCCGAGCAGGACCGCCAGGCTCTCGCCGATGACGCCCTCGCCGATGTTGGCGTGGCGGTCGCGGTTCGAGCCGAGGGCCGTCGCGGCGTCGTTCACGTGCAGGGCGCGCAGGCTCGAAAGCCCGAACGAGGCGTCGATCTCGTCCAGCACGGCGTCGACGGCTTCCGGCTCGGTGATGTCGACGCCGGCGACGTAGAGGTGGCAGGAGTCCAGGCACACGCCGAGCCGGGGAGGCATGCCGAGGCGCTCGGCGACCGCGGCGAGCTCCGTGAAGGAGCGGCCGATCGTACCCCCGGCCCCGGCGCAGTTCTCGAGCAGGAGCCACGTCTGCGGAGCGGTGCGCTGGAGGGCTCGCTCGAGCGCAGCGGCGACGCGATCGAGCGCGGCGTCGAGGCCTGCGCCGAGGTGCGAGCCGACGTGCAGGACGACGTCCGCCTCGATCTCTCGCGCGACGTCGAGGGTCGCGAGCAGCGCGTTCAGCGACTTGGCGTAGAGCTCCCGGTCCGCGCTCGCCAGGTTGATGAGGTAGAGGGCGTGACAGAGCGCATAGCCGACGCCGGCCTCGGCTCGCTTCTCGCGGAAGCGGGCCAGCCGCTCGGGATCGTGGGCGGTCGGCCGCCACATCCTCGGACTCTGCGTGAAGAGCTGCACTGCCTCTCCGCGCCGGTCGACGATGCGGTCGATCGCAGTATCGATCCCGCCCGCGGTCGAGACGTGGGCGCCGATGAGCACGCGGGCAACCATAGCGAGGGGATCGGCGAATAAGCACTGCTTTCGCGAACTCTCGCCGTTGGACTCTTGCTCCAGAGTTCCCGAACGCTCCTTTACCCGTCATGCTCACACGGCTCGCCGGACACTCCCGAGCTTGCCTACACAGGCGGCGACGGCGGAGGCACGATCGCGGTTGCGGACTCCTCGCGGGGATGCGAGACTGCGCGCGCGGCCGCCGTGTTCCGGTCCTCGGGGTGGCCGTGGTTGGGGCGTTGTCTACGAATGCGAGGTGCCTGATGGCGTCGGACGGGAATCCGCTGTTCGTGTTCGCGGGGGAGTACGGGAGCGTCGCGGAGGCGGAAGTCGACTGGGAGGCGGTGAAAGACCTCCACCGTGGCCACGTGATCGGAACCTACGATGCCGCGCTCGTCACGAAGGAGGCGGACGGGAAGCCGAAGATCGTCCACAAGACCGAGAAGCCAACCCAGCATGGCGGCTGGATCGGGGCGGGCGTCGGCGCGCTGATCGGCCT